>CAISQQ010000339.1 GCA_903887655.1 uncultured Burkholderiales bacterium | reverse complement strand
CTGCTCTTTACCAGTGCAGACGACCAGCGTGCCAGCGCTGCGCTGGGCCTCCTTGAGCGCCAAACCGTGCAGTTCCATTGGCAAAACCCGGGTGCCCCACGGGTGACGAGTTTTGATGATTTTTTGATGACCCTCAACCAAGACAAGCGCAAAAAAATTCGCCAAGAAAGAAACAAAGTTCTCCACGCCGGTGTTGAGTTTTGCGCCATCGAAGGCCCCGACATGAGCGAGGAGAACTGGGACTTTTTCTACCGCTGTTACTCACAAACCTATTACGAACACGGCAATGCGCCCTATTTAAGTCGCGAGTTCTTTCGCGCGCAAGCGCGCCTCATGCCCGAGAATTGGCTGCTCTTTAAAGCGCAGCAAGGCGGTGAAGACATGGCGTGTAGCCTCATTGGCCTGGAGCGACACCCCACCACGCAGGCCCCCAGGGTGGCCTACGGGCGCTACTGGGGTGCGACCAAGCGAGTGGACTGCTTGCACTTTGAGGCCTGTTACTACCAGCCTTTGGCTTGGTGCATCGAGCACGGGGTCGATCGGTTTGAAGGCGGCGCACAAGGCGAGCACAAAATGGCCCGGGCCTTGCTACCGGTCTCCACCCACAGCGCGCATTGGTTGGCGCACCCGAGTTTTGCCAATGCGGTGGAGCACTTTTTAGAGCGTGAGGGCCAAGGCGTGAATGAGTACTTGGAGCACCTCAAAAGCCGCAACCCCATCAAAGCCCAACCCTAGGCGGTGGGCGCCCTCCCCTACCTGCTAACGGTTAAAGGTTAAGGTTGTCGGCTTAAAGCCTACGGCCAACGCAGCAGACTTATTTTTTCTGAGCCGCTTGGTAGTTGTGGATGCCCTCAGCCACTTCTTGGCGCGCAGCATCGGGGCCTTCCCAGCCCAACACCTTGACCCACTTGCCCACTTCCAAGTCTTTGTAATGCTCAAAGAAATGGGTGATGGTTTTTAAGCGCATGGGATTCAAGTCCTCGGGCTTTTGCCACTGGGTGTAGATCGACAAAATCTTGTCGGTGGGAACGGCCAAAATCTTGCCGTCCATGCCCGCTTCGTCTTCCATTTTCAAAATGCCAATGGGCCTGCACGTCACCACAACCCCTGGAATCAAGGGCACCGGGGTGATCACCAAGACGTCCACCGGGTCTCCATCGCCACTGATGGTCTTGGGCACGTAGCCGTAGTTGGTGGGGTAGTGCATGGAGGTGCTCATGAAGCGATCCACAAAAATCGCCCCCGACTCTTTGTCCACCTCGTACTTGACGGGGTCGGCATTCATGGGGATTTCAATGATGACGTTAAAAAAATTCGGAGCGTCGGGGCCAGGGTTTACGTTATCTAATGACATGGTTTTGAAGGTTGAGAGAAAGAAAAAATTCAGTACATACCCTATTTTAAGCCTTTCCCAAGCCCAATGGGCCTTCATGACAACGCTTTGGGTATACATTGATGCATCAATTCCATGACAGCGCCCCTTATCCTTGTCAACACCAGGGTCTATAGGAAGACTGGACGACAGCGTCGCGTGTTGGATTGGGCGGGATGACACCCAACCCTTGAGGGATGGGCTTTGGATGGATTGAGTCGGGGGTGGACTTTATCGGTTCCACCATCAATGTCTGCGATCTTTACCTTTTAAGGAGAGTTTATGTCTGGCAATACTGCGCTGATCTTTGCGCTTGCATGTGGCCTTGTGGCCGTGCTTTATGGCTTTTGGGCCCGATCTTCTATTTTGGCCATGGACCCAGGCAACGCGCGCATGCAAGACATTGCGGCAGCGATTGAACAAGGCGCTGGTGCTTACTTAGCGCGGCAATACCAAACCATTGCCATGGTGGGTGTCATTTTGACCATCCTCATTGGGCTCTTTTTGGACTCCATCACGGCCGTGGGCTTTGTGATGGGGGCGGTGCTCTCGGGCGCATGCGGCTTTATCGGCATGAATGTGTCGGTCAAAGCCAATGTGCGCACCGCCCAAGCCGCCACCGGTGGCATTGCGCCGGCCTTGGATGTCGCGTTCAAGGGCGGGGCCATCACCGGCATGCTGGTGGTGGGTTTGGGGCTCATCGGGGTGAGCGGCTTTTTTTGGTTTTTAACCCGGAACAATCCTGGCGCCTCAGGTCAACAGTTGTCTGAACTGCTCAACCCCTTGATTGGTTTCGCCTTTGGCTCCTCGCTCATCTCCATTTTTGCCCGGCTCGGTGGCGGCATCTTCACCAAAGGCGCCGATGTGGGCGCCGACTTGGTGGGCAAAGTCGAAGCCGGTATCCCTGAGGACGACCCGAGGAACCCAGCCGTCATTGCCGACAATGTGGGCGACAACGTGGGCGACTGTGCAGGCATGGCCGCTGACCTCTTTGAGACCTATGCGGTGACCTTGATTGCCACCATGGTGCTCGGCGCCTTGGTGGTGAGCGCAGCGCCCGCCCAAGCCGCCCTCTACCCCTTGGTGCTGGGCGGTGTGTCGATTCTGGCCTCGATTGTGGGCTGCTTTTTCGTCAAAGCATCGCCTGGCATGAAAAACGTGATGCCCGCCCTCTACAAGGGCTTGATCGTGGCAGGTCTCTTGAGTCTGGGCGCATTTGCGCTGGTGACTTGGAACATGATGCCCGATGATGCCATCAAAGCGAGCGGCTCACGCCTGGCCTTGTTTGGATCGTGCACGGTCGGGCTCTTGCTCACCGCCGCCCTCGTGTGGATCACGGAGTACTACACGGGCACCGATTACGCGCCGGTCAAACACGTCGCCCAAGCCTCCACCACAGGACACGCCACCAACATCATCGCGGGCATTGGTATTTCCATGAAGTCCACCGCTTACCCCGTGCTGTCGGTGTGTGCGGCGATCTTGGCCGCCTACGGCATGGCGGATCTGTATGGTGTGGCCATTGCGGCCACCGCCATGCTCAGCATGGCCGGCATCGTGGTCGCCTTGGACGCCTATGGCCCCATCACCGACAACGCCGGCGGTATTGCCGAGATGGCCGAGTTGCCTGCGAGCGTGCGCGAAGTCACCGACCCCTTGGACGCGGTGGGCAACACCACCAAAGCCGTGACCAAGGGTTATGCCATTGGCTCGGCCGGTTTGGCCGCCTTGGTGCTTTTTGCCGACTACACCCACAAATTGTCAGCGAGTGGACAAGATGTCACCTTTGACCTCTCCGACCCCTTGGTGATCGTGGGCCTCTTTATTGGGGGCATGATTCCCTATCTCTTTGGCGCCATGGCGATGGAGGCCGTGGGCCGATCCGCCTCTGCGGTGGTGGAAGAGGTGAGGCGTCAATTTCGCGAGATCAAAGGCATCATGGATGGATCGGGCAAGCCCGAGTATGGTCGCGCCGTCGACATGCTCACCACCGCCGCCATCAAAGAGATGATGATTCCCTCGCTCTTGCCTGTGGTGGTTCCCATTTTGGTGGGCTTGATCCTCGGGCCCAAAGCCTTGGGTGGCTTGCTGATGGGCACGATTGTCACGGGCCTTTTTGTTGCCATTTCCATGTGCACGGGTGGTGGCGCTTGGGACAATGCCAAAAAATACATTGAAGACGGCCACTTTGGCGGCAAGGGCAGCGATGCACACAAAGCGGCGGTGACGGGTGACACCGTGGGCGACCCCTACAAGGACACCGCCGGCCCCGCGGTCAACCCCTTGATCAAGATCATCAACATTGTGGCGCTCCTCTTGGTGCCCCTCTTGCCTGTGGCGCCTCACGCAGCGCCTGCGGCCAAGACCCCCGAGATGAATCCACCAGCCGTGGTGGCGCCAAGCGCCGACTCTTCAACGCCCCCCATGACCGGCGCGTTGCCTGAGGCCACCAAGGCGAGCGAAGCCCCAAGCGCTGCTGCAGCGCCCAAGTAACCCAGCCTCTGCGGCAAGTTCAATGCAGTGCAGTCCCCGTGTGGGGACTGCGACCGCTTCATTGGCAAGCAAGAACAAGGGTTATCCTGAGGACGAAGCCTGCGAAGTGACCCTTAACATCCCCACTCGCAACGGTGCTTGTATCGGTGCTTGTATCGGTGCATGTATCGGTGCATGGATCTGTGTTTGTGGAGATGGGGCAACACCTTTTTTTGCTAAAACTGGGGAGGGGGAAATACCCAAATGCCCAAGAGGCTTGCCCCGATCTTGGTTTTGCGTCAAAACAGGTCCCAGCAATTGGGCTTCATCGACACCGGCTCAGTCACTTTCAAACCAGTTTTAAGCTCAACGGGGTGTTGGTGATGAATGGATTTTTTTTGTTTTTTAAGGACATGAGTGATGCTGACTAAAAATGCAGAGTTGACCCGCCAATTTCGTCAATGTTGACCCCAGGTGCAGGCAACTTGATGCCTGGCGCAGGCAACGCCTTGACCGCGAGGGTCATCGAGGCCACCGGTCACTCGATGTTGATGGTGAGTGGTGCTGCGGTGGCCAATACCTTTTTGGGTGTGCCCGATATTGGCCTGGTGTCATTGTCTGACTTGGCCTCCCATGTGAGCGCCATTCGCGACGCGGTCAATATTCCGATTTTGGTCGACGGCGATACTGGGTTTGGCAACGCCATCAATGTGGTTCACACCATCAAGGTCCTCGAGCGTGCGGGCGCCAATGGCATCATGATTGAAGACCAAACTTTCCCCAAGCGCTGCGGGCATTTTGAGGGCAAAGAGGTCATCAGCAAGAGCGAAATGGTGCAAAAAATCCAAGCCGCTGTCGACACCCGCGAAGACCCCAATTTGATGATCTTGGCCAGAACCGATTCCCGATCGGTCGAGGGCATTGAAGGCGCCTTTGAGCGCGCTCGCGCTTACCAAGAAGCCGGCGCCGACTTCCTCTTCATTGAAGCGCCTTTGTCCAACGAAGAGTTGGCCTCCATTCCAAGAGAAGTGCCTGGCATCCATGTCTGCAATTTGGTGGTCGGGGGCAAAACACCTCTGCTGAGCCAACAAGAATTGGCCAAGATGGGGTTTTCATTGATCGTGTATGCCAACGTGGCATTGCAAGCGTCCTTGATGGCCATGCAAAAGTCCTTGCAGCACTTGCACGATCAAGGCTCCATCGCCGGCATGGAAGACCAACTGATGATGTTCAAAGAGCGCCAAAAAATGGTCAACGCCCAGCACTTCAATGACTTGGCTGAACAATACGGCGGTCGCAAAGTCAGTTGATGCTCAGCTTGCACGCATTTATTTTTGAGGCCTGCCATGTCAAAAACATATTTCGATAAGGTCTGGGATGACCACGTCATCACGACGATTGGAGAGGATTTGTCCCTTCTCCAAATTGACCGCCTGGTGCTCCATGAGTTGAGTGGCTCTCAAGCCGTGCGGGCTTTGGCTGAGCATCACCGTGAGCCTGACAGTCGTGCGCAGGTCTTCACCTTGATCGAGCACTTGATCTCCACCAAGCCTGGGCGTGGCCCGCTGGATTCTGTCTCGGTGAGTGGCCCATCCATGATTGACGGCACCCGAAAAGCTTCATTGGCCTATGGCTTTCATTTTATCGACTATGACCATCCCCTCCAAGGCATTGCCCACGTCGTGACGCCTGAGCTTGGCATTGCGCTGCCGGGGACCACCTTGGTCTGTTGTGACAGCCACACCTGCACCGTGGGCGGGGTGGGTACCTTGGCTTTTGGCATCGGTGCGAGTGAGGCCGAACACGTGCTCGCCACACAAACCTTGCCCCAAAGCAAGCCCAAAAACATGCGGGTGCGGTTTGAAGGCCAGTTGCCGCAGGGCATTTATGCCAAGGACTTGGTGCTGGCGTTGATTGGGAAAATCGGCGCCAATGGCGGCATTGGTTACGCCGTGGAGTATTCGGGCTCGGTCGTGGAGGCCATGCCCATTGAGGGCCGACTCACGCTGTGCAACATGGCGGTAGAATTTTCAGCAAAATTTGGTTTTGTGGCGCCCGATGAAGTGACCTTTGAGTTCTTGAAGGGCAAGATGTACGCTCCCCAGGGTGAGGCTTGGGAGCAGGCGGTGAGAGACTGGCGGGCGCTCAAAACAGACCCCGACGCACAGTTTGATTTGGAGGTGGTGCTTGACGTGAGTGACTTAAAGCCCCAGGTCACTTGGGGGATCAGTCCGCAGCACGTCTGCTCGATCGATGCCTGTGTGCCCGATCCCGCCATGGGCTTGGATGAGCAGGCCACCTTGGCTGAACAAGATGCACTGGACTACATGCAGCTTCAAGCTGGGCAGCCGATGAGGGGACTTCCCATCGATGTGGCCTACATCGGGTCGTGCACCAATGCAAGACTCTCGGACTTGAGGGCGGCAGCGGCCATCCTCAAGGGCCAGCAGGTGAAGGCTGGCGTGCAAGCGATTTGTATTCCAGGCTCCTCCAGCGTCAAACGGGCCGCAGAAGCTGAGGGCTTGGACCTCATCTTCAAATCAGCCGGGTTTGAATGGCACGAGTCGGCCTGTGGGTTTTGCGGACACATCGGGGACGATCGGCTGGAGAACTTGAGGGTGATCAGCACGACGAATCGAAATTTCAAAGGCCGCCAAGGCATCAAGACGCGAACGCATTTGGCTTCTCCCGTGACAGTGGCGTCTTCTGCCCTTGCCGGATACATCGACAACCTTGAAGCAGGGGCATGATGGAGACGTTCAACAGTGTGACCGGTGTGGCTGCCGCCATGATGCAAATCAATATCGACACCGACCAAATGATTCCAGCTCGTTACTTGGGAGGCACCGATGCCAAAGGCTACGGTGCGCATTTGTTTGCCAATGAGCGCTTTACCAAGGCCGGTGAAGCCAACCCTGAGTTCATTCTGAACCAAGCCCCCTTTGATCGTGCCGTGATTTTGTTGGCAGGACGCAATTTTGGATGTGGTTCATCGCGCGAGAGGGCGCCCAAGGCCTTGCGGGAGTTTGGCTTTCGCTGCGTGATCGCGCCCTCATTTGGAGGCATCTTTTTCAACAACTGCTTTAGAAACGGTTTGTTGCCGGTGACCTTGCCCATTGAAGCGCTCGAGCAACTCGTCCACGGCGTGGAGGCCAGCCGCGGGGCAGAGCCCATCGCGGTGGATTTGCAAACGCAAACCATACAAATGCCGTCTAGGCAACTGCACTTTGAATTTCAGTGCCCCGAGTCGTTTCGACAAATGCTCTTGCTCGGGCTTGATGAAATTGACCAAACTTTGGCGCTCAAAGACACCATTGAGTCGTGGCGCCGTCAAGACCGATTAAAGAGGCCCTGGGCCTACACCGAAGTGGCCCAAAGCAGCCAAGTGCCATTCAAGTAGTGGCGCAGTGATCAATTCCGGTCTTATTTTTGAGGGGTTCACGATGGATAAACGAATTTGCTTGAAAGCCATGGGCGTGGCGCTGGCTGCACTCACGATGGGGTTGGATGCACGCTCACAAAGCAAGAAATACCCGGAGCGACCCATCAAATTTATTGTCCCCTTTGCCGCTGGTGGGGGTGGCGACACCATGGCTCGTTTTCTGGCGCAAAAGCTCAGTGAACGCTTGGCGCAAACCGTCTTGGTGGAGAATCGAATGGGTGCGGGTGGAAACCTCGGGGCGGAATATGTTTTGAGGTCCCCGCCCGACGGCTACACCTTGCTCAGCATGTCAAGCACCTACCCCATTCAAGCGGCAACGACCAAACTCAATTTTGACCCTGTTGCTGATATGCAGCCCATTGTCATGATCTCCAAAGATCCGGTCATGCTCGCCGTGGGCTTTAATTCACCCTTCAAGAGTTTGGCCAGTCTCGTGTCTGCGGCCAAGGCCAACCCTTACAAACTCACCTATGGGTCAGCCGGGGTGGGCTCTATCGCGCATTTGGGCATGGAGGAGTTGGCCTTCATCTTGGGCATCAAGCTCACGCACATCCCTTACAAAGGCACCTCCCAAGCCTTCAACGACGTCTTGAGCGGCAATGTGGACATGATGCTCACCAGCTCGACCTTTGGCGCCAGTTTTGTGAAGTCAGGGCGCATCGTGGGTTTGGGGATTGCCGGTAAAGAGCGTGTGAGCAATCTGCCTGACTTGCCCACCTTTTATGAACAAAATTACCCAGGCTACGATGTGGTGGACTGGAAAGCCCTGGCCGGCCCGAAGGGCATGGCCAGCGAAGTGGTGATGCTTTTGAATACCGAAATTAACACCATCTTGCGAGAAAAAAGCACGAGCAATAAGTTTGAAGCCGATGGCACCAAATTGGTGGGCGGCACACCCGAGCAGATGATGGAAATTATCCGCACCGACACCAACCGCTGGCGCCATGTTGTTGAGAGTGCCAATATCAAAGTGGAGTGAGGTCTGGCATCGAACTTCTCAGCCTCGCCATCAAAGCGGTTTGAATCAAGACACCGGACCTCGGATTTGTGTTCATCGCAATCGACACCAATGGACCTTGTCCACGCCTCATGATGACCGGCTTGAAGCAAGGTCTTGGAGAAAGCGAAGCCCAAGCGAACCCCAAGTGATCAAAGCAGCTTGCACTGACTTTCGCATCGCGCCCTCAGGGTTGCGTGAGAAAGCGGGGGGGGGGGCGGGGGG
>CAISQQ010000338.1 GCA_903887655.1 uncultured Burkholderiales bacterium | reverse complement strand
GCTCAAGCGATCAAAACTCAATACACCATCAGGCTTGGGGTAGGCAATGGGCACACAGTCCTGGGCGGCTTTGAGCGACTTGTGATCGGCCGTTTTGCGGCGCAGTGTCCAAGGGAAGTGTCCCCCCAGCAAAAACTGCTCGATTCCAGTCATCAAGGTGCCGATGAGCTGGCCTTTCTTGAACCATTGTTTGAAATTGCGAGCCTTGTAAAGCTCTTGATAGAGCCAACTGGCTTTGAAGTCGGCGGGATACTGCGAGAGGGTGTCATGCGTTCGACCTGCTTGCAAGGCGTCAAAGGCGGCACGAGCTGCCAGCATGCCGGTTTTGATCGCTGCGTGCGAGCCTTTGATGCGGCTGGCATTGAGATAGCCAGCCTCACACCCGACCAAAACCCCGCCCGGGAAAGCGGTCTGCGGCAAACTCAGTAGCCCGCCTGCCGTGATGGCGCGAGCACCATAGGCCAAGCGCTTGCCCATTTTGATGCCCTTACTGTCTTGGGCTTCAAAATACCAACGGATGTTGGGGTGGGTTTTAAAGCGCTGAAATTCTTCAAAGGGACTGAGCCAAGGATTTTGGTAATCCAGTCCCACGACAAAGCCGACTGCCACTTTGTTGTCTGGGAGGTGGTAGAGGAATGAGCCGCCATAGGTCTTGGTGTCCAGTGGCCATCCGGCTGAATGCAGGGCTAGCCCTGGTTGGTGTCTGGCGGGATCGATTTCCCACAATTCCTTGATGCCCAAAGCGTAACTTTGGGGGTCTTTGCCTTCATCGAGTTTGAATTTGGCGATCAGCTCGCGGCCCAAATGGCCACGTGAACCCTCGGCAAAGAAGGTGTACTTGGCGTGGATTTCCATCCCGAGTTGGAATTGACTGCCTGGGTTGCCGTCTTTGTCGACCCCCATATTGCCTGTGGCAACGCCTTTCACGCTCTGATCGCTGTTGTACAAGATCTCAGCCGCAGCAAAGCCTGGGAAGATCTCCACACCCAAGCTCTCGGCTTGTTGGGCCAACCACTGTGTGAATTCACCCAAGCTGATGATGTAGTTTCCGTGGTTTTGAAAACATGCGGGCAGCAACCAATTGGGTGTGCGCCACCCCCCCTTTTGCGAGAGGAACATGAACGCATCTTCAGTCACCTCTTGGTGCAAAGGCGCACCACGCTCACGCCAGTCGGGAAACAGTTCATTGAGCGCTTTGGGGTCCATGATGGCCCCAGACAAGGTGTGCGCCCCAGCTTCAGCGCCTTTTTCAAGAACAGCGACAGAAACTTCTTGGCCATTGGCCTGGGCCAATTGCTTCAAGTGAATGGCGCTGGACAGTCCCGCGGGTCCTGCACCCACAATCAAAACGTCATAGTCCATCGATTCGCGTGGGCCAAATTGAGAAAGAATGTCTGTGGCGTTCATGGTGGCTGTCAGGTGGTTGATTTGGCAATAATTTTAGTCCTCTTGGATCGCATCAACCGCCAAGAGCGCCATAATATTTAGCCTCCAGGCCTCTGTTGAGCCTTGGGGCCCAAGGGGATGGCCTGTGAACTGCATTCACAATGCGTTACAGTTGCGACTGTGAGGCCGTGACAAACAGTCTCGATCTGGGTTGGCCCCAACGCTATTGTCGGTCTATGAAATGTTCACAACATGGGGTGCAAAACACCCTTCAGAGGAGCACTTTGAATGTCCTATACCATTGATCTTTCCGGCCGAGTGGCCTTGGTGACGGGTGCCTCAAGTGGATTGGGGGCACAGTTTGCCCAAACCCTGGCCAAGGCCGGTGCGATGGTGGTTTTAGCGTCAAGGCGAACCGATAAGCTCAAGGACTTGCGAGCCGAGATTGAGGCCCAAGGTGGGCAAGCGCATATTTGCAACTTGGATGTCACCTCGCTCACGAGCATTGAAACCGCTATTCAGTCCATCGATGCCGAAGTGGGCGCCATTGATATTTTGATCAATAACTCGGGTGTCAGTTCAACTCAAAAGCTCAAGGACGTCACGGCCAAAGATTTTGATTTTGTTTTTAATACGAATGTTCGAGGGGCATTCTTTGTGGCGCAGGCTGTCGGTCGACACATGTTGGAGAAGTCTCAAGAAATTCAAGGCCATGGCGCTCAAGTGACTGGGCACATTGTCAACATTGCGTCCACAGCTGGGCTTCGTGTTCTGCCTCAAATTGGCGTGTATTGCATGAGCAAAGCGGCCATTATTCACATGACCAAGGCCATGGCACTGGAGTGGGGTCGACACGGGATCAATGTGAACGCAATTTGCCCAGGCTATATTGACACCGAGATCAATCACCACCACTGGCAAACCGATCAAGGCAAGAAGCTTGTCCAAATGTTGCCCAGAAAACGGGTGGGTGTGCCGTCTGATTTGGATGCCTTGTTGGTCATGCTCTGCAGTGGGCAGAGTCACTTTATCAACGGCTCCATCATTGCGGCGGACGATGGTTTCTCCATCTGATGGCGCGAAGTCTCAGGGGATGGCCTCTCCAGCGGTTAAACTGATGTCTTGAATGCGTTTTGGGATTGTTGAGTCCCTGAAATTAAATGGTTTGAAGCCAACGGGCTTGGCTTATTTGTGAGGAGTCTATTTTGAATAAACTTTATCCCTCAGCGGCGGCGGCTCTCCAGGGCGTCGTGTCAGCCAATCAGTTGATTGGCGTGGGTGGCTTTGGCTTGTGCGGTATCCCGGAAGCCTTGATTGATGCATTAAAGGACACTGGATTGGGTGGCTTCACCGTGATCTCCAACAACGCGGGTGTGGACGGTTTTGGTTTGGGTAAATTGCTTGAATCTCGCCAAGTCAAAAAAATGATCGCCTCCTACGTTGGAGAAAACAAAGAGTTTGAGCGCCAGTACTTGGCTGGCGAGTTGGAGCTGGAGTTCACGCCACAAGGTACCCTTGCTGAAAAGCTCAGGGCAGGCGGCGCTGGCATTCCTGCGTTTTTCACCAAAACGGGTGTGGGCACCCTCATTGCGGAAGGCAAAGAGACTCGAGAGTTTGATGGTGAGGTGTACCTGATGGAGCGCTCTTTGGTCCCCGATATCGCCTTGGTAAAAGCCCACCGAGCAGACCCCTCTGGGAATTTGCAATTTCGCTTGACCGCTCGAAACTTCAACCCTGCCGTGGCCATGTCAGGCAAAGTGTGCATTGTGGAGGTGGAAGAAATGGTAGGTCTCGGTGATATGGCGCCAGATGAAATTCACCTCCCTGGGGTCTATGTTCACCGTTTGGTGTTGAACCCCAACCCAGAAAAACGCATTGAAAAACGCACCATCACCGAAAAAGCAGGAGTTTGATCATGGCATGGACTCACGATGAAATGGCCGCCTGTGCAGCCCAAGAGCTCGAAGACGGTTTTTATGTCAATTTAGGGATCGGTTTGCCGACCTTGGTGGCCAACCATGTGCCCAGCCATATGGATGTGTGGCTGCAATCAGAAAACGGCATGCTCGGTATTGGTCCATTTCCCACTGAAGATCAAGTCGACGCAGATTTGATCAATGCGGGCAAACAAACGGTGACCACCATCAAAGGCTCCTCGATTTTTGGCAGTCATGACAGTTTTGCCATGATTCGTGGAGGCAAGATCAATTTATCGATATTGGGTGCCATGCAAGTCAGCGCCAATGGCGACTTGGCCAACTGGATGATCCCCGGAAAAATGGTCAAAGGCATGGGCGGTGCCATGGACTTGGTGGCGGGAGTCAAGCGCGTGATCGTTTTGATGGAGCACGTGGCCAAGAAAAAAGATGGCACTGAAGATTTAAAAATTCTCAACGCATGCACCTTGCCGCTGACGGGTGTGGGCGTGGTCGACAGGATCATCACCGATCTTGGTGTTTTTGATGTGACGCCCAAGGGCCTGCAAGTGGTGAAGTTGGCCAGTGGTATTGATTTCGCCTACGCCCAAAGCAAAACTGGGGCAACCTTGCACGCTTGATGCAGGTCACGCTGATAGAGCGTCTTGCATCCAGGATCAGGCCAAAAGAGGCTCCCAATGACCGGCGGGAATTGTGGAGAGGGTGATGGGAATCGAACCCACGTTATTTTCTTGGGAAGCAGAAGTTCTACCATTGAACTACACCCGCAAAAAATAGATGAGTTGCCGCTT
>CAISQQ010000337.1 GCA_903887655.1 uncultured Burkholderiales bacterium | reverse complement strand
TGGTGTTCAATGGGAGGGCGCAACCCAGTTAGCAATACCCACAGAAGGCTCGCGTCTGGTGTGGTAAAGGTTTGCGCGAAACATCAAGTCGGCAAACGGTAGTCGGCCAGCATTTCACGAAGTCGTGTTTTAAGCATTTTACCCGTCGCACCCAAAGGAATGCTCTCGACAAAGATGACATCGTCTGGAATTTGCCAACTCGCCACCTTTCCTTTGTAAAACGACAAGAGTTCTTCCTTACTCAAGTCGGCTTGGGCTCGCTTGACCACCACCACCACCGGACGCTCGTCCCACTTGGGGTGCGGCATGCCGATGCAAGCGGCCATGGCGACACTGGGGTGCGCGACGGCAATGTTTTCAATCTCAATGGAGCTGATCCACTCTCCTCCAGACTTGATCACATCTTTGGAGCGGTCGGTGATCAGCATGAAGCCTTCGGGGTCAATGGTCGCCACATCCCCTGTGGCAAACCAGCCGTCGTTTAAAGCCGATTGGGTGTCTTTGAAATAGCGATCAATCACCCAAGGGCCTTTGACATACAAATCTCCGTAGGTTTTACCGTCATGCGGCTGAGACTCACCGTGGTCACCCACGATTTTCATCTCAACACCAAAAATCGACCGTCCTTGCTTGACCAAAAGGGCCATTTGCTCCTCTTGTGTCCAACTGAGATGTTTGTTTTTTAAGCTGCACAAGGTCCCCAATGGCGAGAGTTCGGTCATGCCCCAAGCGTGGAGGACCTCTACGCCATACTCGTTTTTAAAGGCGCTGATCATCGAGGGCGGGCAGGCAGACCCACCAATCACAGTGCGTTTCAAGTGCGCAAATCTCAACCCCTTGGGGTTCATGTGGTTCAACAGCATTTGCCACACGGTGGGCACACCGGCAGCAAAGGTGACCTTCTCTTGTTCAATGAGCTCGTACACCGACTCACCATCAAGGGCTGGCCCTGGCATCACCAATTTCGCTCCCACCATGGCCGCGGCATAAGGAATGCCCCAGGCGTTGACATGAAACATCGGCACGACCGGCAAGACACTGTCCCTGGCCGACAGATTCATCACGTCGGGCAAGGCAATGCCAAAGGCATGCAAAACCGTTGAGCGGTGACTGTAGAGCGCGCCCTTGGGGTGACCAGTGGTCCCACTGGTGTAGCACAGACTCGAGGCGGTGTTTTCATCCAACTCAGGCCACTCGTAAGACGTGGAGTGAGGTTCAATCCAGGCCTCGTAAGATTCGCAGTCCTTGAGCTCTGGGTGTTGCGCCAGGGTGCTCGCATCACACAGCGCAATCCAATGGTGTACAGTGGGGCAGCGCGACTGAATTTGCGCCACAATGGCTGCAAAACTCAGGTCAAAGCACAGCACGTGGTCCTCGGCGTGATTGATGATCCAAGTCATTTGGTCAACGTGGAGCCTGGGGTTCAAAGTGTGCAAGATGCGGCCTGAACCACTCACCCCAAAGTAAAGCTCCAAATGTCGGTAGCCGTTCCAAGCCAAGGTGGCGATGCGCTCGCCGATGGCCACCTGTTTGGCATCCAGCGCATGGGCGACCTTTTGCGACCGCTGGGCGAGCTCTGACCAGGTTGTGCGGTGAATGTCTTTTTCAACCCGTCGAGAGACAATTTCGGTGTCGCCGTGATTGGCCTGGGCGAATTCAATCAAGTCCGAAATCAAGAGAGCGTGCTTTTGCATCATTCCAAACATGGCGCATCCGTCCTTTTGTAGTCAATGAGGGGGCGTGGCAACACAGGCTCGTCGCACCCCTTTGGGTGGGAAACCTCAGCGCTGAATTTAAATCACTTTTGCCCGCATCTTGGTATGAATCATCTCAGGTAAACCCTAGAGAGACAACAGGGTTAATGGTTTTTGGCGACAATGGCCGTTCAATTGTTGACACCAAGGATGATATTTGAACGCACCATTGCCTTCACAAAACTCGCTCAGCGCCTCACCAACAGATGGGGCCGAGTTGCAGCCCTGGGCGTTGAACTTGACGTGGGTGAACAGCTTTGCACGACTGGGGCCCCCGTTTTACACCCCCCAATTGGGGGAGCCGCTCCCCCAAGTTCGGTGGGCGGCCCACAGTCCTGATGTGGCACAGCTGCTAGGGTTGCCAAACGACTGGATGACGCACGCGGGCATGCTAGAGGCCTTGAGCGGAGGGGCAGCACTGCCTGGCATGGAGCCCCTGGCCAGTGTCTACAGCGGCCATCAATTTGGCGTTTGGGCTGGACAGTTGGGAGACGGTCGAGCGATTTACCTCGGTGAGCTCCAAACGCCCCACTCGAGCATGGAGATTCAACTCAAAGGTGCTGGCCCCACGCCCTACTCCCGACGCGCCGATGGCAGGGCTGTGCTGCGTTCGAGCATTCGAGAGTTTTTGTGCAGCGAGGCCATGGCCGCCTTGGGCATCCCCACCACTCGTGCGTTGAGCCTGGTGGACTCGCCCCAGCCCGTGAGACGAGAGGAAATCGAGACCGCGGCGGTGCTCACCCGGGTGGCGCCTTCTTTTGTTCGATTCGGTCATTTTGAGCATTTTGCCTCTTTGGGCGACTTGGAGTCGCTCAAAACCCTGCTCGATCACGTGGTGGCCCATCCTCACTTGGATTTAGAGCGGCAACTTCAAGGTGTCACGCTTGCACAAATGACTGCCAGGGACAAGAGTTTGGCCTTGATTGACGCCTTGACACGTCGCTATGCCCAGCTCATGGCACAGTGGCAGGGCGTGGGGTTTTGCCATGGGGTGATGAACACCGACAACATGAGCATTCTCGGGCTCACCTTGGACTACGGGCCGTTTCAATTCATGGACGGCTTTGACCCCATGCACATTTGTAACCACACCGACCAAGAAGGCCGGTATGCCTACGCCAGACAGCCCAAAGTGGCGTATTGGAACCTTTTTTGTTTGGGCCAGGCATTGATGCCCTTGATTGAGGATGCCGATGTTGCCGTCAAAGCGCTCGAAGCTTATCAACAACACCTGCCTCTGGAGACTGAGCGCGTCTACGCCAAAAAACTCGGTCTCACGCCGCGTGAGGCAGGAAGTGGCCTGAACGTGAACGCATCCTCTGAAAAAGCACAACACAGTGCCACTGAACTCGCACAGGCTATACTGGAGGAGATGTCGAAAACACGGGTGGACTACAGCATTTTTTGGCGCCAATTGAGCCTGGGCGTGCGAGATTACCCCTTGCTCAGCGAGGCTGCATTCGAGCCTTGTCGCGATCTCTTCATAGAGCCATCGGGCTTTGATGCATGGATGGTTGACTATTTGAGTGCTTTAAAGCAGCAAGACTTGAAGTGCAGTGCACAAGAAATGCTC
>CAISQQ010000336.1 GCA_903887655.1 uncultured Burkholderiales bacterium | reverse complement strand
CGCTATGACGTGCGTTTTCGTTTGTGGGACTTGAACAAGTCGCAAGATTTGGGAGGTGCTAGTTACGCCGTGGCCAGTGGGGACCTCAGGAGATCGGCCCATCAAATCTCAGACTACATCTATGAAAAACTCACCGGCGCCAAGGGGATTTTCTCCACCCGCATTGCCTATGTGACCAAGGTCAAAAGCACGTTTCACCTGTGGATTGCTGACGCCGATGGCGAAAACGCCCAAGCCGCGCTGTCCTCACCCGAGCCCATCATCTCACCGAGTTGGTCGCCCGATGGCCTCAAGCTCGCTTATGTGTCCTTTGAAACCCGCAAACCCGTCGTCTATGTGCACGATGTGGCCAACGGCAAGCGCCTTGTGGTGGCCAACTTCAAAGGCTCCAACAGCGCGCCTGCTTGGGCGCCCGATGGACAAAGTTTGGCCGTCACGTTGAGTCGGGACGGGGGCTCTCAGATTTTTTCCGTCCCCGTGGGCGGTGGGCCCGCCACCCGGCTCACCCAAAGCAGTGGCATCGACACCGAGCCGGCTTATTTGCCCGACTCCAGCGCCCTTTATTTTGTCAGTGACCGCGGCGGCTCACCCCAAATTTACCGCATGCCAGCTCGCGGCGGCCCAGCGCAGCGCGTGACCTTCACGGGCAACTACAACATCTCGCCAGCGCTCAGTCCAGACGGCAACACCTTGGCCTACATTTCTCGCCAAGGCGGGCAGTTCAAGCTCTATGTGATGGATTTGGTGAGCGAGAAAGCGCAGCCCTTGAGCGAGACCGCCTTTGACGAGCGCCCCAGTTTTGCCCCCAACGGTAAATTGATCATTTATGCCACCCAGGTGCAGGGGCGAGAGGCGTTGATGATGGTCAATCCTGACAACAAAATGTCCACGCGCTTGAGTGGCAAAGAGGGCGACATTCGTGAGCCGCACTGGGGGCCCTTTGTCAAAGTGAATTGAGACGGTCCATGAGAAGTCGGCCCCTATCTTGACGAGTGTCTTCATCATGTCTTGAAAAATTGAATACAATCATTGAGTTGTGGTGGAAGCTTTCAACGCGACGACGCAGTTGGAGGGTTTTTCAAAGCCGGGCTGCCCACCCATTGTTGTGGCGCTTGAGCGGGAATTTGAGCACGCCTGGCTGGCTTGAGTTTTCGTGTCAGACCGCGCTTACACCCCATTCATTGATTTCTTTTTTGCCTTTCACCTTTCATTCCAACGATCTACTTCTAGGACAAACATGAGAATTAAACTCTTCAGTGCATTGATCATCACGATCATGGTGACCCTTGCCGGTTGCGCATCCAAAGTCAAACTCAATGACGTCCCGGTGGAGGATAAATCCGCCAGCTCGGTCAATGTGGACCCCTCCTTGAGCGCCAAATCCAATGCTGGCGCTGGTGGTGTCACGACAGTGCAGGCGCAGCCCCTGGGCGGCATGAACGCCGGCCCCGCCGGTGTGGACAAGATCGTTTACTTTGATTACGACAGCTACACCATCCGTCCCGAGGCACAGCCTGCCATTGCGGCCCACGCCAGGTACTTGACGGGCAACAAGTCGCTCAAAGTCTCTTTGGAAGGTCACACCGATGAGCGCGGTGGTCGCGAGTACAACTTGGCGCTGGGTCAAAAAAGAGCCGATGCGGTGCGCAAAGCCTTGTCCCTGTTGGGGGTGAGTGAGCCCCAAATGGAATCGGTGAGTTTTGGCAAAGAAAAGCCCGCCGCCTCCGGTGAGGATGAGGTCGCCTACGCGAAAAACCGTCGCGTTGAAATCTCTTACCGCTAAAGCCTGCGATGAAGCGTATTTTTTGGTCCTTGGCCTTGCTCGCCAGTCTTGGGGTGGGTTTGCCGTCCCATGCCTCCTTGTTCGATGACGATGAGGCCAGGCGTGCCATTTTGGATTTGCGCCAAAGGCTGGAGGTGCAAAAAGGCGGTCTTGAGGCCACCCAGGCCGAGATTCGGGCGCTGGCCCAAGAAAACGCACAGTTGAGGATCTCGATCCTTGATTTGCAGTCCCTGATTGAAAAACTCCAGCAAGAAACGTCTCGCCTGACCGGCAGCAAAGAAGACCTCGCGCGCCAGTTGTCACAGACTCAAATGCAGATCAAAGATCAAGCGCAAGCGATTCAAGCCCGCTTGAACAAATTTGAGCCGCAAAAGGTGAGCTTAGAAGGAGTGGATTTCATGGCCGAGCCCGCTGAAATTCGCGAGTACGAAAATGCTTTGGGGGTGTTCAAGAAAGCCGACTACGCGGCGGCGGTTCAAGTGTTTTCAGACTTCAACCGCCACTACCCCAGCAGTGGCTACACGCCAGCGGTGCTTTACGGCTTGGGGACAGCCCAATACGCCACGAGAGATTTCAAAGGTGCGATGCTGACCTTCAAGGCCTTGAGCACCACCACCCCCAATTATCCCAAAGTGCCTGAGTCTGAGCTCTTGATTGCGAGCTGCCTCATTGAGCTCAAAGACAACAAAGGCGCGCGCAAAAGTCTTGAAGACCTGATCAAAAGCTATCCACAAAGCGAAGCTGCACAAATGGCTCGGGAGCGCTTGTCCAAATTGAAATGAACTCATGCCTTGGGCTTGGGGCGCACACGGGCACGAGGTCCTCACCGCGTGTCGTGCGGGCTCGAGTGAGGGCGTGACACGTTCCCCTGGCTTGGGGT
>CAISQQ010000335.1 GCA_903887655.1 uncultured Burkholderiales bacterium | reverse complement strand
GATGTCAAGTTGATCGATCAAACCACCCGCGACTTGGTATTGAGTGGTGCCTACAAGTTGGACGATCGTGACAACCGCACGTCATCGAATATGTACAACTTCAACGCAATCAGTGGCGCCAACACAGCCAATTATCCCAATACACCACTGAGCACTCGCAAGGCGTTGTTTGAGCTCGCCGCCGACTATCGCCTCAAAGACAATCAGCACGTTCGCATGGCATTGACCCATGAGTCGATCGATCGCAATTGCAACAGCTTTGCCTCCGGTGGTGGGACGACTTACTTGACGACCAGCAACTGTGTGGTTGCCAAGTCCAGTGCAGACAATAAACTGGATGCGACGTACCGGATCAAAACGAGCGAAGACACCACGCTGCGCGTGGGTTATGCATTCAGTGACCGCAAAGCGACGACCGATCCTTATGCGCTGGCTGCGTTCATCAGTAAAAATGGTGCCATTCCTGGCCCCGTTCCCGCTGTTAACCCCACACCGGCTGGTCAAAACGCGGGGGATTATTTTGGGTTTTATCCCTTCTTTTCGGCTTCACGTTTAGAGCAGGCCCTCAAAGCCAGTGTGAACTGGCAAGTCACGGAGCAAACGGACTTGGGTCTTTCAGCGCGCTACACCGGTGACAGGTATCCGGACAGCACGTACGGTGTGCAAAACGGTAAGACTTGGAGTTTGAGCGCCGACGCGACTTACAACTATCAAGAAAACGGTGCGCTCAATGCCTACGTCTCGCAGCAATACCGCCAACGCGATATGACCAATTTGCAGCGCTATACGGTAACGGCCAGCGCTGCCTCGGCCACTGCCATCGCTATTCCTGCAACTGCTTCGTGGACCAACAATTTGATCGATCAAGATATCACCATGGGCTTGGGGGTCAAGCACGGGGGGTTGTGGGCTGGAAAACTGCAGTTGGGAGCGGACCTGAGTTACTCCCTGGGCAATGCTGCCTACAACACGATGCTCAACTACAGCAGTGCCACAACGGGGGGGCTGACTTGCAGCAATGCGGCGCTTCTTTCTTGCGGCCAATTGCCCGATATCAGGACCTTGATCACGCGACTCAAGCTCACGGGCATTTACCAAGTCGATAAAGCCTCCACCGTGGCGCTCAACTACTTGCGCCAACGCATGGACAGCAACGACTACTACTACAACGGCTATCAGACGGGTTATGTGCCGAGCACCCTGCTGCCGACGAATCAAACCACAGGAAGCTATTCAGTTCAAGTGATCTCAGCGAGTTTCATCCATAA
The DNA here is from genome assembly GCA_903887655.1 of uncultured Burkholderiales bacterium. Classification (GTDB taxonomy): domain Bacteria; phylum Pseudomonadota; class Gammaproteobacteria; order Burkholderiales; family Burkholderiaceae_C; genus Limnohabitans. The sequence continues at coordinate 4,436 of CAISQQ010000335.1, read as the reverse complement.
CTTCTAAGTGCCATTGAGCCTGTCCTCAATGTGGTGAGTTCCTGTGAGCGCAGCGAGCGTGGTTTTGTCTTTTGATGTGATTGATCGGAGTAATTAATGAGCGAAACCCAAGCAGGTATTTTCAAGCGTCTTTGGCAAGTACTGAAAAAGCCCAGCGCAAAGTATTCCATTTTGGCCATCACGAGTGTGAGTTTTGTCGGGGGTATTATTTTTTGGGGGGGCTTTAACACCGGTCTTGAGATGACGAATAAGCTTGAGTTTTGTATCTCTTGTCACGAAATGCGAGACAACGTGTATCAAGAGTACAAAGAGACCATTCACTACACCAATCGCACGGGGGTGAGGGCGATCTGCTCAGACTGTCACGTGCCCAAGGACTGGACCCACAAAATGATTCGCAAAGCCAAGGCGAGTTTTGAGGTCTGGGGCAAGCTCACCGGGGTGATTGATACCAAGGAGAAGTTCGAAGCGCAGAGAATGACGCTGGCCACCCATGAGTGGGAGCGCATGAAAGGCAGTGATTCGCGTGAATGCCGCAATTGTCATAGTTTTGAGGCGATGTCACCTGAGTTGCAAAAACAAACGCCCTATAAGAAACACATGAAGGCCCAAGAAGAAGGCAAGACGTGTATCGATTGTCACAAAGGCATTGCTCACCATTTGCCCAAAGAGTACGTCGATCCAGACGAGTGATCCAGGTCCAAGTCACCGCTGCGTTGGTGTGGGCGCTTGTCGCGTGCGCCGCGGCCACGCCCTCAGGCCCTGGCAATCGGTAAATCTTGCCAAGCGGTGGTGTATTGTGGGGTGAGTCTTTCTTGGCGCATGGACCACAGGCGACTTCGCTCAGTCAGTCCCGTGCTGGCCATGCCGAGGGTGCCGCGTCCATAGCGCTGGTTCAAGGTGTCGAGTGCGTGCATGAGTTTGGGGGTTTGTAGGCTTGGCGTCTCGTTTCCCGTCTCTTCCAAGTCGAGCTCACCTTGGTGCAGATCATCGGCGCTGAGGTCGAGGAGCATCACACCGGCCTTGGCGAACTGGTAGCCGGGCTTGTAGATGAGTTGGAGGCCTGCCGTGGCCGCACTCACCAAGTGAGCGGTGTTGGCGCTGGGTCTCCTCAACGGTATCACCACACTTTGGCTGTAGCGTGGCCCATCTCTAAAGGGGCTCGTGCGGATGAAGACCAAGACTTGCGAGGCGCAGCTGTGTTGACGCCGCAGTTTCTCTCCTGCTCGCGAGGCAAACTCACAGACCGCTTGAATGAGCGGCTCCAAGGCGCTGATGCCTTGCCCAAAGCTGCGTGTGCAAGCGATTTCTTGTTTGTTGGCCGGCGCGTGATCGAGGGCAATGCAGGGTGTGCCGTGGAGTTCACGCCAGGTGCGCTCGAGCACCACGCCAAAGTTTTGTCGCACGATGCTCGCGTCCAGTTGAAGAAAATCCCACACCGTGTTGATCTGGGCTTCTTTGAGCCGCGCACCAATGCGCCGGCCCACTCCCCAGATCTCCCCCACATCGCTGGCTTGGTAGAGGGCTTGGCGGGCCTGGGCGTCCAAGGCGCCCAAGTGGCAGACCTGGGCGATATCACTGGGGTAGACACCGGGTTTGCGCTCGGCGGTCTTGGCCATGTGGTTGGCCAATTTGGCCAGTGTTTTGGTCTCGCCAATACCAATGCAGGTGGGCAGTCCTGTCCACTGCAAAATGCGCTCACGCACGCGCCGCGCTCGCACGAGCAAGTCGCCCTGGACGCCTGCCAGGCTGACAAAGCTTTCGTCGATTGAGTAAATCTCTTGTTCAGGCCCCAGACCGGCCGCCACGGTCATCATGCGCTGGCTCATGTCGCCGTAGAGTGCAAAGTTGGCCGACAGTGCGACCAAGCCAGCTTTTTGTTGCAAGTCAGCGATCTTGAAAAAGGGCTCTCCCATGGCGACGCCCAGCGCCTTGGCCTCGTTGCTGCGCGAGATGGCGCAGCCGTCGTTGTTGGAGAGAACCACCACTGGCGTGTGGTTGAGCGACGGTCGAAAGACGCGTTCGCAGCTGACATAAAAGTTGTTGCCATCGATGAGGGCGTACATGGCGTGTGGGCAAGAGTGTGTGTGCGAAGCTGGTTTCAGTCCAGGGATTGCGCGGTTTTGCGAAATCGCTTGATCGAGCTCGTGACCACGCCGCAAATGCGCAGGCTTTGCCCGTCCTTGAACGTGATGTCGGGGTAGGTGGGATTGGCGGGTTGGAGTTTGATTTGTCCGTTGCGTTTGTAGAAGTACTTCACGGTGAACTCGCCGTCGACCTCGGCCACCACCACGTCTTTGTGCACTGGCGTGAGGGCGCGGTTGACCACCAAGATGTCGCCATCGAAAATGCCCGCCTCTGTCATGGAGTGCCCCGAGACTCGCCATAAAAAGGTGGCCACGGCGTGCGAGATCAGCAACTCGTTCAAGTCGTGCCGTTTGACGGAGAAATCTTCCGCTGGCGATGGAAACCCAGCGGGTACCTTCCCAGGAACCACTCGCAAGGGCAGGTGGCTGGGCTCGAGCGTGTAGCCCCAAGCGCCTGGGGGCAGTGTGTGGTTGGCTCCCTCGTGTGTGTTGTGGGGAAGGGGGGAATTTGGGCTGTTCATTTGTACAGTATACGGCAAGTTGAAAACACACTCAATTGGGGATATTTCGCCCAGTCAGTGCCGATGAATCTCGAACTTCGGTCGCCCAGTAAAAGTTCAATCATTCTCTTGTAATGATAATCAGTCTCATTTACAATGGTGCCATCATCATTAAAAGGATCAAAATGAGTTCTTTGTTATTCAAAAATAAGGTGTTTTGTGCGTTGCTGGGTTTGTTGATGAATGGGATGCTGTGTTCATGGGCCCATGCCGATGCCAACGACTATGTGGTGACGCCCAAGGTGGACGCTGGTGAAAAAGAAATCGATTTCAAGACGGGCATCCAGCGCCAGCGTGACGGTTCGAGCCAAGCGGCCCATTCCTTGGGGCTGGGCTATGGCGTGAACGAGCGGTGGTTCACCGAGGTGTACGTCAAATACGCTCGAGACCCCAATGAGGGCAACACATTGGATGCTTGGGAGTGGGAGAACAAATTTCAACTGACCGACGCCAAAGACTGGGCGATCGTTGGGTTTTTGCTCGAGATTGAAAAACCCCAAGACAAGGCAGCTGGTACTCAGTTGACCTATGGCCCTTTGCTGCAAAAGAGCTGGGGAAGACTTCAAGCCAATTTCAACGTCTTGATCCAAAAAAACGTCAATGCCACGGAGCACTTCAATACCGAGCTGCACACCCAAGCACAACTCAAGTGGCGAGTGTCCTCTGCCTTTCAATGGGGCGCGCAAGCCTTTGGCAATGTGGGCCCCGTGGACCATTGGAGTCCCCGTGCCTTGCAAGAGCAAAACATTGGGCCCGCGGTTTTTGGTCAGTGGCGGACCAGCGCGAGAGACGGCTTCAAGTGGAATGCGGCATGGCTCAGGGGTGAGACCCAGGCCACGCCAAGCTCGACGATCAGGCTACAAGTGGAATACGAACACTATTGAGGGGGAAAAATTAAACTCCCTGACCTTGTCGGCGCATCGATCTCGATGGGATTGGGAACACGGTGAATTTTTGGATCAGAGGAGCTATTCTTTTGAACAATCTCCACCCAAACGTCATCGAAGGAATCGATGATGCCTTCGATCTCTAGTTTTCTTAAAAAAGCAGCGGTGGTGATGAAGTGGACGTTCTCAGAAAACTGCTCCACGTCACGCAAACGGTCCAGTTTTTTATCCTCGAAAATCACAAGAGTCGGCGCATTACCGATCGATTCATCCAAAAAATTCAAAATGAAATCGGCAATGGCAAGATCCCCTCGGCCTTTTCCAACAGGTTCACCACGCGCTATTTTTTGTGCATCATCGACGCACACACTGGTCGAAATGGTGGTGATGCGAGCGTTGTGGTGCTCGATGAAGCGCTTGAGCTCGGGTCTCCTCATCAACACTTCATTCCATACACTCTGGATGACCACGACCTCGCTGTTGGGGGGCGAGAGCAGCAGTTCTAGTAAGCCTGCAGCGGCCAACGTGTTGATCGGGCCGGCATCGGGGACCACGATTTTGATGAGTGGCTTCATTGAAAATGAAGGTCCTTGATTTTATCGAGCATGCGGTTTTCTTCGTCCAAGCTGGAGCGTGGTGGTGGAAAATGGGCTTGGCGCAGCATCGTGGTCAAGGTATTGTCATCGACGCCAAGAACAACTTTCGCTTTGTGACGACCCATTCGCCCCATCGAGTATTCAAAAAGCGTTTGTAGATTTCCATTCATGCGATCGTCCTGTGAAATGCCACTTGCGATCAAGTGAGAAAAGTAATCTCGCACCAGTGCGTTAATGGACGTTTGGTACTTTGCTGCGATGACTTTCATCTGGCGCAATTGTTCGTCTTCGATCACAAAGGTAATG
>CAISQQ010000334.1 GCA_903887655.1 uncultured Burkholderiales bacterium | reverse complement strand
TGGTCCTTGCTGAGCTCAATGAGCCAGTGGTTTAAAAAAGTCTGGATGTGTTGGCACATTTGGTTCACGCTGCTGTGTCCCCCGAGCCAATCGGCAACGGGAGCGTCTCGACCGGTGAGTTCTTTGAGGGCGTTTTCGTAATAGGGGTTGGGCAACATGCGCACATCAAAGACGTAATCGGCGTGAACTGGGATGCCGCGCTTGAACGCAAAGGACTCAAAAATCAAGGTCAATTGGGCCGCGGGTGCAAACACCAAGGATTTGATGAAGGTTTGTAACTGGTTGGAGCGCAGCAAGCTCGTATCAATGATGTGGGCCATCTCCCGAAATGGGCTCAAGAGTTCGCGCTCCAAATGGATGGCCTGCACCAGGTCGCGCTCCACATCGGTGTTGTTGCCCGAGGATTTGGACAGGGGGTGGCGCCGGCGCGACTCGGAGTAGCGCTGCACCAAGGTCTGGGTCTTGGTGTCCAAAAAGAGCAGTCGGATGTCCACCCCAACCGATCTCATGCGCTCGAGCTGAGCGGGCACCAGCGGCAAGGACGAGGCGCTTCTTGAATCCATGGCGATGGCCATTTTGAACTCGCCGCGTTCTTTCTCCAACTCCACAAATTGGGTGAGCAGCTCGGGCGGCAAATTGTCCACGCAGTAGTAGCCCGCGTCTTCAAGCGCACGCAAGGCCACCGATTTGCCCGAACCCGACAAGCCCGTGATGAGGATCAATTCCAAGCTCGGACTGGGCGCAGGTGTGGGGCTGGACTTGGGGTCTGGGGTCATGATTTGCTGCGCTTAACTTTGTTGACTTTGTTGTCTTGGGCGACTTGGGCGACTTGGGGAACTTTGCTCGATTTGGCTGCCTGGGTGAGCTTGGGCATTTCGAGGACCATTTTTGATCTCGCCGTGGAGGCCGAGCTTTGGCCCGCCAAGTGCAGCATCTCCTTGGCGTGGGCTTTGGAGGCTTCGGAGGTGGCCTCACCGCCGAGCATGCGCGAGACCTCAACCTCGCGCTCCTCACCCTGGACTTGGTGAACGCTGGAGTAGGTGCTGGTTTGATCGCGTGTTTTGCTCACCACCCAGTGCTGGTCAGCGCAGGCCGCGACTTGGGGCAAGTGCGTGACCGCCAGCACCTGGCGGTCCTGGCCCAGTTGTTGGAGCAAACTGCCCACGGTGTGGGCCACTGTTCCGCCCACGCCTGAATCGACCTCATCAAAGATCAAGGTCTCGGTGCTGCCCAATTGGCTGGTGGTGACGGCAATGGCCAAAGCGATGCGAGAGAGCTCGCCACCAGACGCCACTTTGCTCACAGGCTTGGGGGTGCTGCCTGGGTGAGCCGCCACCAAGAAGCTCACATCTTCCAGGCCGTGACGGCTCGGTGTGTCAAGGGGCTGCAAGGCCACTTCAAACACCCCGCCAGGCATGCCCAGGCCTTGCATGGCCTGGGTAATGGCTTGCGCCAGGGCCGGAGCCGCTTTTGCTCTGGACAGGCTCAGCGCTTTGGCGGCCTTCAAGTAGAGGGCTTCATGGGCATGGGCTTGCTCACGCAGCGCCTCCAAGTCCAAGGCCTGCGAGAGCTCAGCCAACTGCTGCTGCCACTCGAGCAAGGTGGGCTGAAGCGCTTCAGGGGTTTTTTTAAAGCGCCGGGCCAAGCCCATCCACAAGGACAATCGTGCATCGAGGTCTGCCAGGCTTTCGGGGTCGAGGTCGACGCTTTTGAGCCAAGAGTTGATGCTGTGCGCGGCGTCCTGGGCCTGCGCCAAAGCGCTCACCAAGATGTCGCTCAGCTGTGCAAATTCGGGTTCAATGTGGGCGCTCGCTTGCAAGGTCTCTTGGGCCTTGAAGAGTTGGGTGAGGGCGCCGGCTTCGTCGTCTTGGAGTGCGGAGAGGGCGCTTTGAGCGCTCTCGAGCAGGGACTGGGCGTTGGAGAGGCGTTGATGCTGGGCGTTGAGGTCTTGCCACTCATCCAGGCCTGGCGAGAGTTTTTCCAACTCTGCGATTTGCCACACGAGCCGCTCGTGGGCTTCTTGACGGGTGGACTGTGCCGCTT
>CAISQQ010000333.1 GCA_903887655.1 uncultured Burkholderiales bacterium | reverse complement strand
TGTTTGGCGCAATTGCACCATGAAGCCCAGAGTCTGAGCCTGGATGCCAAGCGGGTTCAGGCCCGCAGGAGCTGGATTGAATCGGCCAAACTCGCCTCAGCTTTGCCCGATATGCCCGCCCCCGAGGGAGGGCGCATCAACATTCAGCAGTTGAGTGAGGCGATCAAAGAGTTGGTCAATGAGCACACCGTGATCGTGTTTGAATCTCCCACCGCCACCGAGCGACTGCTCAACACCCTGCAGATGAGCCAACCGGGGAGTTACTATGCCAACGGGGGCAGTGGCCTGGGGTGGGGAATCAACGCCGCCATCGGCATCAAGTTGGCCAGACCGCAAGCCGAGGTGATTTCTGTCGTCGGTGACGGCAGTTATCTTTTTGGCGTGCCCAGCAGCGCATTTTGGGTGGCGCAGACCTATGGCGCGGCTCAGCTGTGCATCGTCGTGAACAACCGAGGCTGGGGGGCGCCCAAAGTCTCCACGCTATTGGTCCACCCGGAAGGTGTCGCCAAAAACACCGACCATTATTGGATCTCGATGGGTGCGCAGTCTCGATTTGCCGACATTGCCCAAGCCGCGTCTGGGGCGGGGGCTTTTAGAGTGGAGCATGTTGCTGAGCTCTCCAGTGTCCTGCGCGAAGCGATGAGTCTGGTGAGATCGGGAAGAAGCGCGGTCGTCGATGTCGTCACCTTGCCCGTTTCAGCGCAAATTTTGGGACCCCAGTGAGGAGAGGCTTGAGCGAAACTTTGCGTGGTGAGCGCCGGGGTTCTCATCGTGCAGCCCTGATGAAAGCGCTGTGCTGGTGTGCACTGGGGATCAGTGCGTGCTCCAAGCCTGAGGTGAGTTTTGAGCTCGATTGCCAAGGCAGCGAGGTGAGTCACACCCAAACCGATCGCGATGGGGTGGTGCAGACTGAGGACACCACACTGGGCGCACGACGCCACTTTTCCCTGATTCAGCAAACGCTCAACTCTGTCACGTGTGACCAATGGGATGATCAACACATCCATTGTGGGGTGCAGGATCACCCGAAGTCCAAGGACAAGGCGGCCAAGAAAACTTATGAGGAGGATTTTGAGCTGAACCGTCAAAATTTACAGGTCTCGGTCGAGATCAAAAGAACCTCTTCCAGTGATCATCTCAAGATAGAAACTCACTCGAACTTCAGTGGCCAGTGTCAGCGCACGAATAAGCGTTGAGGCTGGGTCCAACGGCCTGATTTTGGTCGATAATCAAGCATCAAAAGCCATTCTGGGGTGATCCTTGGCAGGCAGTGGGTGGTGTTGGGGTCCGAAGCGAACATTGGGATAGATTGAAACCCCTCGGCTTACCCGCCCATGGACGTTCAACAACGGAGATGTCAATGAACTGCATCATGTATTCGAGGACAGCGTCTTTGCGGCGTGTCTTGCTTTTGGGCATCCTGGTCGCGCTGCAGTGCTTAACGCTCTCGGCTTGGGGGCAAATCAACAAGTCGCAAAGTTACTCCAACTACGATGAGTGCTTCAAAGAGCGTTTGAAAGTGCTCAAAGGCGATGGCAGCAAAAACGAGACTGCAGTGGCCGTGATTCGCGAGTATTGCAAGGACAAGTACAGCAAAGAGGTGGTGGCGCCCCAAGAGAAAGCGGCCTCACAAGAGACCTGCTCAGTCATTTGGCAAGACCAGCATTTTGTGGTGGGCAAACCCATCAACC
>CAISQQ010000332.1 GCA_903887655.1 uncultured Burkholderiales bacterium | reverse complement strand
TGTACAGTTTGCACTTTGCAAAGGCCATACAGCATGTTGACAATCAGGAAATCCAGCGATCGAGGATTCGCCGACCACGGTTGGCTCAAGTCATTTCACAGTTTTTCTTTTGCCAGCTACCACGACCCGGCTCACATGGGTTGGGGAAACTTGAGGGTGATCAACGAAGACCGAATAGAACCGGGCATGGGATTTGGGACCCACGGTCATCGCGATATGGAGATCATCAGCTACGTGTTGACGGGCGAATTGGCACACAAGGACAGCATGGGCAATGTCGTGTCGATTCCGCCAGGCGATATTCAGCGCATGAGTGCCGGGCGCGGTGTTGAGCACAGCGAGTTCAATCATGCCCCCAACCAACTCACGCATTTTTTGCAAATTTGGATCCTGCCCAATGTGCATGCCATTGAGCCGAGTTATGAGCAAAAAACTGTCCCTCCAAGCCTCAAAAGAGGTCGATTGGTGGCGGTGGCCTCCCAGAACGATTACCCCGAAGCGGTCAAAATTCATGCCGATGCCACACTTTGGGCGGGTGAATTCGATGGCCTAGAAGCCCAAGAGATGGTGCTCGACCCCAAGCGCAAAACTTATGTCCACTTAATCAAAGGTGAGCTGAGCGTCAACGGACAAACCTTGCAAGCCGGAGACGCCGCTCTCATGTCCAATGAGAATCAATTGAAGTTGTCACAAGGTCAAGGGGCTGAGGTCCTGGTCTTCGATTTGTCGGGCAACTGAAATTCAATGTTTAAATCATTTCAAAAGGTGGGTTTCACATGGTCAAGATGGTGGTGGTGTTTCACTCGGGCTATGGTCATACACAGCGCCTGGCGCAATATGTGGCGGAGGGTGCTCAGGCCAGTTTGGTCGAAATCAACGAAGATGGCTTGGTCAGCGATGAGGGGTGGGAGATGCTTGATCAAGCGCAGGGCATTATTTTTGGTTCGCCCACCTACATGGGGGTGGTGTCTTGGCAGTTCAAACGTTTTGCTGACTCTTCATCGAAACAGTGGTACAGCCGAGGTTGGCAAGACAAGGTTGCTGGGGGCTTTACGATTTCTGCGAACTTGAGTGGGGACAAATTGTCGACACTGCAGTACTTCATGACCTTGGCCATGCAGCATGGAATGGTTTGGGTTGGTCAATCCTCACACAGCGAGGGAGGGTTGAATCGACTCGGTTCCTACAGTGGCGTCATGGCTCAGGTGGGATCCACCCAAAGTGCCTCGGAGATCCCTGTAGGCGACTTGGAGACGGCTCAAGCCTATGGCCAAAGGCTTTTGCAACTGACCCAAAGTTTGCACGCAAAAAGTTGAAATGAACTTTCGCGTGAGATCAGCCTAGCACCCAAGGACTGTGGAGCTGGAGCTCTTTAGGTTGTCTCAGGCTGGTTGGGGGGGAGAAGGTCGGGGGTCAGTGCTCGACGTTCATCAAAAACGAAACAAGACCCTTGGTAGTGATCGGAGCCAACTTCTTCGAAATACTTGAGAATCCCGCCTTCGAGCTGATAAACGTTCTCAAGGCCAATCTCCCGCATATAAATAGCGGCCTTTTCACAGCGAATCCCACCCGTGCAGTAACTCACAATGGTTTTATTCTCAAAGGCTTTCTGATGGGCCAGTGCTTGTTGTGGGAATTGACTGAAATGTGAGATATTGAAATCAACCGCGCCCACGAATTTTCCGATCTCCACTTCAAAATCATTTCGGGTATCGAGGCACACCACTTCTCGGCCAAGATCGTCCACGCCGTTGCGCAGCCACTGTGCCAATGTTTTCGCGGAAACACTGGGGGCTCTACCTGTTTGAGGCTGAATGGTCGGATGATTCATGCGAATGATCTCGGGCTTGACCTTGACGATCATCTTGCGAAACGGTTGGTATTGAGACCAGCTCTCCTTGGGGGCCAAAGGCTCAAATTGGGAGTCCTTTCGCAAAGACTCGACAAAGCCTCGCACATTCTCAGGCGCACCGGCTAAAAACAAATTGATGCCTTCTTCAGACAACAAAATGGTTCCCTTGAGATGACGCTCCAGGCATTCGTTCAGGTAACTGTTTTTGCGCTCTTCTAACTCGTTCAAGCTGACAAACAAGTAGGCTGAAATGTTTAATATTGAGTTCACGGCGATATTTTAGTTGCAATTTAAACGGGTGCCAATCCACGAGTTCAAGGTCCCGCTTCCGAGCACCACATGGTGCAAGGATGAAAGTCAAGAGATTGTCATGGAGCCATGATGATTCAAGCGGTTTGTCTTAAAAAACAACCGCCAATAAACGATGAAATTACATACTTTGAGACAGGAAATAACTTGGAGTTAACCCGTGGAAAATATATTTTAATTTTGGGC
>CAISQQ010000331.1 GCA_903887655.1 uncultured Burkholderiales bacterium | reverse complement strand
GAGGACCTCACTTTGTCACGCCGTCATGCTGTTTTATGGGACTCAAGACAAACCCAAATCGCTCAGCCAAGCTCGATCGTGAGATTTTTTCTGGCGCAGGCCACACCTCCTCCAAACAAGCCGCGGCTTGCCACATGTCTTGGGTGTGCACCAAGCCCAAGCCCAATCCTGTGAGCAAATAAAGCCAACCCTCTTCATCTTCGAAGGCCTGTAAAAACGGTGTGGCAACCCCCGTGTGCGACTTGATCTGAGCGCTGACAGCACTGGGGGCTTCGCGGGCGTTCTCAGCGCTGGGCGCCACAGGGCTGAGTCGCCAAATCCAAGGCGCAATGGCAAGTTCCACATACACGCGCTGAGGACCATTTTGAAAGAACCACTGCCCCAAGTCGTCGTGGGTGTAGTTGCGCTCGATGAACTCGCGCAGGCCTGCGTGCTCGAGTCGCTCGCCTTTGGCGTCGGGGAAATTGCCCTGGGCCTGGGTGGCATCATCGCGTAAGAACCAGTTGCCTCGCGAATCAAGGCCCAACCAACCCCAGCAATGGGGCACATTGGGCCATTTGCGAAGCGCTTGTTTGACAATCTCATCCATCGGATCAAACGACTGGGTCAACACACCGCACTGAGGCTGGCGCGCTGAGCTCGCGCAGCCTCATGGTCAGTGAAACACCGAGGGGCTGGCACTCAGGGCCAAGGCCTCATCTTGGGTGCCGGGTGAAGCGTGGTGCACCACCAAACGCCAGCCTTGCGGGGTTTGGTGATACACATTGGTGGCAATCACAAAGCCCTCGGACACACCCTCAGGGGTCGCGACTTGAATGCGCTCGAGCACGCTGTGCATGGCACAGGCCATCGATTCGACTTTTTTGACACTCATGGCGACCGCGGGCACGCCGCCTTGCACAAAAATCGCTTCAAAGGACTCCCGAATGGCACCGGCACCGAGTAAACGCGCTCCACCCGGGTGCACGCACACGATGTCGTCCTCGTCGGCCCAGCACGCCATCAATTTGTCCAGATTGGCCGTTTGCAAGGCGTCATAAAAAGAGTTCTCCACCTCATCGGCTGAACCGCCAAGGGTGAAGCGGGGTTTGGATTTGGACATGTTCGTGGATCTGTCGCAATGGCTGGTCAAGAAGCGGGTGAGGGGGCTGACATCACGCACCCACGCCCCACTTCCTAGGGTCAAGGTTGATCGTCACGCGGGGCCCTTTGGCGATGGACCCCAGGCTCAATGCTTTTGCAAAAAGCGTCTGGCCGCGGCCAACTCAGCGGCCATCACCGCCAACTCGCTTTGGGCCATGGCCAAGTCGATGTCCGACTTGGCGTTTTTGATCGCTTCTTGGGCCTGCTGCTGAGCGTGCAGGGCCTTTTCTTCATCGAGGTCTTTGCCACGGATGGCGGTGTCCGAGAGCACCGTGACGGCATGGGGTTGGACCTCAATGATGCCACCGGCCACAAAGATAAAAATCTCTTCGCCATCGGCCGATTCAATGCGCACGCTTCCGGGCTTGATTTTGGTGATCAAGGGTGTGTGGCGGGGATAAATGCCCAACTCGCCCTCAACACCAGGCAAGACCACAAAGCGAGCTTCACCGGAGAAGATCGATTCTTCAGCGCTCACAACATCCACGTGCAGGGTACTCATGTCATTCATTCCTCGAAGGTCTTGCGACTGGGCTTGCAGAACCAAAAATCAGCCGTGATGGGTGGCGCTGTTTTGCTGGGGCTGCAAACACTCAATGCTTTAAATTTTCTTGGCTTTCTCAAACGCTTCGTCAATGGTGCCCACCATGTAAAACGCTTGCTCGGGCAAGTGATCGCACTCGCCGGCCACAATCATCTTGAAGCCGCGAATGGTTTCGGCCAATGACACGTACTTGCCCGCTGTTCCGGTGAACACCTCGGCCACGTGGAAAGGTTGCGAGAGAAAACGTTGAATCTTACGGGCACGCGCCACCACGAGCTTGTCATCGGGCGCCAACTCGTCCATTCCCAAAATCGCAATGATGTCACGCAACTCTTTGTAGCGCTGCAAAGTACCTTGCACGGCGCGAGCGGTATCGTAGTGGTCTTCGCCCACGACGTTGGGGTCCAACTGGCGACTCGTGGAGTCGAGTGGGTCCACCGCGGGGTAAATACCCAAAGCAGCAATGTCACGCGAGAGCACCACGGTGGAGTCCAAGTGGGCAAACGTGGTGGCAGGAGACGGGTCGGTCAAGTCGTCAGCGGGCACGTAAACGGCTTGAATGGAGGTGATGGAGCCCACTTTGGTGGAGGTGATGCGCTCTTGCAAGCGACCCATCTCTTCGGCCAAAGTCGGTTGGTAACCCACGGCAGAAGGCATCCGACCGAGGAGCGCCGACACTTCGGTACCGGCCAAGGTGTAG
>CAISQQ010000330.1 GCA_903887655.1 uncultured Burkholderiales bacterium | reverse complement strand
TTGCTATCTCTGGGTATGAGTTGGGCTTAGGTGCTTTGTGCACCGGTGGTGGTTCTATTTGTTGAATTTTGAGCTGCAGCAGTGAGTTCTGCCAATGTGCCAAACTGACTCACCACTCCTTCGTTCATCACCAACACATGGTCTGCGATGGACAATAGATTTTTTTGATGGACCACCATGAAGACGGTGCATTTGCGCTCTCTCAAGGTTTGAACGGCACGAACGAGTGCGGCCTCACCAACATCATCCAAATTCGCATTGGGTTCATCGAGGACGATGAATTCAGGATTTCCATAGATCGCGCGAGCCAATCCAACGCGTTGACGTTGACCACCGGATAGCATATTGCCCGCTTCTCCCATCGGGGTGTCGTAACCTTTAGGAAAGCGAAGGATCATGTCGTGAATGCCTGTGTGCTTGGCCGCTTCAATCACCAGGTCAGAGTCCACTTGCCCAAAACGGGCAATATTGTCCGCAATGGTCCCCTCAAAGAGTTCGATGTCTTGGGGCAAGTAGCCAATATGGGGGCCAAGTTCATCTCGTGCATAGTTGTTGATGTTTTGACCATCAATGAGCACTTCACCAGAGATGTCGGGCCAAATGCCCATCAGGCATCGAGCAAGGGTAGACTTGCCCGCACCAGAGGGTCCAATGATTGCGACCACTTCAGCGGGCCTGAAACTGATGCTCAGTCCTTTGAGGATGGGTTGGGGTCTATTGGGAGCGGTGGCGACCAAGTTGCGCAGAGTCAATTGCGCCTGCATCTCTTTGCTGACCCAATGCCGGACACGCTCAGGGTGCAAGTCCAACAAGTTCGAGAGTCGGTTGAAGGAGGCTTTTGCATCCGCAAACTGTTTCCAAGTCGAAACCAGAACACTGATGGGTCTTAAGGCATTGGAGACCAACGCATTAGAGGCCACCATGGCGCCTACAGAAATTTCACCTTGAATCGCCAAAAGCGCACCCAAGGCCAAAATCAAGGACTGTTGACTGTACTGAACAAACTTGACGAAGGCCTGTACCTGGTGCTGCAAGTGTTGCGCATTGGCCGATTGGTCCAATTGGTCCTTGTAAAGTGCATTCCAATGCAGTCTTAAAGGGTTCATCATCCCCAGTGCTTCGACCGTTTCGCTGTGTCTGAGTTTGCCTGAGAGGTAAGTGTTTGCCTTGATTTGAGCTTGATTAGCGCGTTCGTTCCCAAGCGCCGTTAGACGGTGGCTGTACCATGCCATGACGCCAAGAAGACCTGTGAAGAAAATAGAAGCCCAGCCCAAAAGGGGGTGCATCATGAAGAGCACCACAATGTAGACGGGTGTCCAAGGCGTATCAAATACCGCAAAGATACCGTTGCCTGTCAAAAATTGTCTCAAATTGGTGAGATCTGTAAACGACTGAATAGGGTTAGCGGAACTTTGATTCAATTGAGCGTCAAAGCTGGCCTTGAAAACTCGAGAATTCAAATAGGCGTCAAAACGTACACCTGCTCTCACCAGAAGTCTGGAGCGCACCCATTCAGCAAATGCCATCACTGCAAAAAAGAGGGTTGTGATCAAGGTGAGGCTGATCAGGGTGAATTCATTTTGACTGAGCATGACCCTATCGAAGACTTGAAGCATGTAAAGGGTCGGAGCGAGCATCAACACGTTGGCAAAGAAGCTGAAAGCACCTACCCACCAAAATTCTCGTTTGAAGCTCAGGATGCTTTTACCCAGTTCAT
>CAISQQ010000329.1 GCA_903887655.1 uncultured Burkholderiales bacterium | reverse complement strand
GCGTTCATCACCACTCTCGCCAGCACCAAAGCCAAAGCTTTGTTTGCGTCGAGCGGCGTGCACCTCTGATCGCAAAACATCGGCGCCCAGATTTCGACCCAAGTCCTTTCCTCGATGATTTCTGCAAAACGTTACTGCTGAAAAACTTCACACTTAAGGCCTTGGTTCATACAATCAATGCTTATTAGGCCACCTTTCGCCATCTATCGATCCCTCGATTGGGACACCCATGAAAATCCGTCTTTATACGCTCTTGGTGCTGTGTACGTTGCTGTGCTGGGGCTGCGCGAGCCCCCAGCATCCAGCGCGACAAGTCCCGACCTTTGTCATGGAAACGTTCCTACCGCCTGCCGTTGTTGGTTGGGCACCCCATGCCCAAGTGGGCGAAGGCTCTCGCACAGAGCGCAGCCCGCCCAGTGGCAACTCGAGTCTTCTTGGGTCTCCTCAAGAAAGCCTGCATTTTCAATTCAATCAAATCAGCCCGATGGCAAGTGAATTGGGGGCTTTAAAAGCCCATGGTGAGTTCTTGCTGCAACGCCCTGGGCTGAGCGCTATTGTTGAGGGTCACACCGATGAGTTTGGCAGCAATGATTACAACTTGGTGCTTGGCGTGAAACGGGCCCAATCGGTCAAAGACAGTTTGATCAACATGGGCATTGAAGGTGAGCGCCTTGAGGTCAAGTCGCTTGGGAAAAGCCAACCCATGGTCAAGGGCCACAACAGGGAAGCGTGGCGACAAAATCGCCGTGTGGATATTCGTTACCTGAACAACAACCCGTCCTCCAAAGAATAAAGCCCACCTGAGCAGCCATGCCAAGGCGGGCCAAGCCAGATGTGAACTGGCGATGGGGTAAACGAAGGGGGTAATCGGTAAGCGGTAAACCCGCCTACCGACCAGAGCCATTACTTGTGACCGTGATGAGCGTGGTGGTCAGCGTGCTCAGGGTGGTGGTGTGAATGTGATTTGGTGTGCGCTTTGGTGGCATGCTCATGGTGATCATGAGCATGGAGTGCGTGTCCATGGGCCATTTTGTGATGATGGGCTGCTTTGTGGTGATCGCCTTCTTCGTGCGCTTTGTGCGCCTCGTGATGGTGGTGTGCTGCAGCTTCATGGTGCTTGGCTGCATGGTGATGATGATCGTGTTTAGACATTTGGTGTTTTCCTATTAGGTCCAGCAAGAGAGCTGAACACAGATAGTGAACGTCAAATATGACAAAGCAACTGGTATTTGCCCAGTTCTACAAAAGAAATGTCAAATTGATCATCGAATACTTCAAATGGATTCTTAATTTTCTCAATACGAATCAATATTAGCTCATTGAATAACAAATTTCGGCCATATATTTGCCCCTGCCCTATCAAACCAAGATGCAAAGGCATCAATCCCCATATGGGTGAAGAATCGAAAGCCGTGCATCAAATCAAGATTTAGCACGACCACAATCGACACTCATAAGTAAAAGTTGAACCACTGGAGTGAGGCCCGAGAGCTATTCGCCACTTGCCCTCACCTCGCGACTCCTTCAGAAATCAAAAGGGTAAGTGGCTTGTTTATTCAATCTTAAAAGCGAATTCTTGAGTTGCAGTAACTTCAGTAGCAATCGCCTTGCATTTGTACTGCATCATCGCTTCTTTGACGGCAGTGTGAAAGACTCTGTTACCCGACAAAATAACAACCTCTTTGATCTCGCCATTGGTGATGGTCACTTGAGCTTTGACGACCCCTTCAATTCCATCGCGGATAGCCTTTGTGGGCATCGAGGGTGGCACTTGAGTCGGACACACAACGCCAATATCTTGCTTGCCTGTCAACGTTTTAGGTGGTGGTGGAGGCGCAGGAGGTGGAGGAGGCGCAATAACAACAGGCTCTTTGGGTGGAGCTGAAACTGCGGCAATCGTTGGTGCCGTCGTGGGGGGTGAAACCTCTGGTGGTGGCACAAAGGGAGGAGGAGGCGCTTGCGGCGTCTCGACAGGTTTTTCGATTTTCTTAGGCGGAGGCGGTGGAGGAGGCGGTGGCGGGATCACCACCTCTTGAATCACGATCGCTTCAAGAGGTTTTTTGAGCAAATGCAAACCCTTTTGAGCCATGCCGCTGATCAATGCATAACCAATCACGACGTGAATGACAACAACAGCTATCCACCCTTTGTAAGGTCGATTTGAGCCTTCATAGGCATGAACAGAACTTCTAGCACTCATTGAACAAACTGCTCGCTTCCTATCACAGCAATTTTGCTCAAGCCGATTCGTTTTGTCGAAGACAATACGTTGGCAAAAATTGCGTACTGACAATCTTTATTGGGACGTAAATGGATCTCAGGTTGGGTCTCCATCTGAGCAGCTTCAGACATTTTTGAATTGAGTTGTTCTGCGCTCACACCCGTGCCATTCCAATAAATCACATTGCGGGCATCGATGTCGATTTGAATCACCAAGGGCTTGTTGAGTTGTGTTGGAGGCACGCCTACGGGCATCTCCAAGTTCACGGCATGCAACTGAATGGGAATGGTGATAATGAGCATGACCAAAAGCACCAACATCACATCAATGAGTGGTGTGGTATTGACATCCATCATCACCTCAGGTGTGGTGATCTTACGTTGACGTTTAAATCGTTTAGGATTCATAAAATTGATGAACTTTAAATTTCAAAAAATATGAATTAATTCAATGCAGGCGGTTGGGTAATAAAGGCCACTTTCACGATACCAGCGTATTGACAAGCCAATAAGACCTTGCCTACACCTTCGTAGTGGGCCTCCATGTCACCCCGAATTTGCACCTCAGGCTGAGGTTTCATTTTGGCTGCAACTTTTAGCTTGCTGACCAAAGCAGAAACATTGTTGACTTTCGCCTCGTACCAAAAAATATCACCATTTTTACCAACAGAAATGATGACATTCTCAGGCTTGGTTTCCCTCACATCAACCCGCTCTTTGGGCAATTCCAAAGGAATCGATGTGGTCACCACGGGCACAGTGATTAAAAATATGATCAACAACACCAACAT
>CAISQQ010000328.1 GCA_903887655.1 uncultured Burkholderiales bacterium | reverse complement strand
GCCAAGGCAGTACGGGGCAACTCATGCTGTGTCTCAAAATCAAAAAATTGGAGTTCAACCATGAATAATCGTCGCGAATTTATCTCTCAAACCGCCTTGGCGGCTTCTTCGATGGCTTTTCCTTTGATTGGTGGAGCTCAGGCCAAAACCGTCAAAGTCGGTGTGTTGCACCCGGTGACCGGTGCCTTGGCGTATTCGGGTCAACAGTGCCGCGAAGGCGCCTTGATGGCCATTGAAGACATCAATCAAGCGGGGGGGATCAAGTCCTTGGGCGGCGCCAAAATCGAGGCCTTGCTCGGTGACGCTCAGTCCACCCCTCAAGGCGGTTCGGCCGAGGTTGAAAAAATGAACGAAGCCGGTGTGTGTGCCGTGGTGGGGGCTTTTGCCTCGGCCATTTGCTTGGCCACCACCCAAACCGCGGCCAAGTACAACTTGCCCCATATTGTGGATGTGGGCGTGGCCGATCAAATTGTCGAGCGCGGTCTGAAAAATACCTTCCGTTTTGGGCCTGGCTATAAAAAATGCGCCGAAGTGGCCGTGGCCAACTTGCACGTCTTGAATGTTGCCGCTGGCAAGCCCGCTCGCTCGGTCATGATCATTCACGAGGAGTCCTTGTTTGGCACCGGCACGGCCAATTTGCTCTCCAAAGAACTGCCCGGTTATGGCTACGACATCAAAGAAATCGTCAAGCACCCCAACCCCAGCCGGGACTTCAACAACATTGTGCTGCGCATGAAGCAAATCAACCCCGATATTGTGATTCCTGCCAATTACTACAACGAGTACGCGCTTCTCGTTCGCACCATGCAGCAGCAGCAAGTTGTGCCCAAAGCCATTTACTCGGTCTTGGGTGGTGCCGCATCGAGCTATAAATTCGTCAAAGAGTACCCCCAAGCCGCCAATGGCATCATTGACTGCAATCATTGGTTCAACCCCAAGGACAAAAAAGCCCAAGCGCTTAAAAAACGCGCCGAGGCCAAGGGCCTGTTCTTTAGCTACGAGTTGTTCATGACCTACACCGCCATGACGCTGCTCGCCGATGCTTTGGAGAGCGCCAAGTCAACCGACCGTGCCGCCATCATTGATGCCTTGAACAAGAGCCAGTTCTCTGGCCACATCATGCCCTATGGCACCACCCAATTCGTCAACGGTCAAAACATGGGTGCACAGCCCTTGATGACCCAAGTGGTCAAGGGTGACATCAAAGTGATCGTGCCCCGTGAGTACCGTGAGGTGGAGGCCATATTCCCATTGCACGTTTGAGGGCGGCTGGGGGCTAGGGTGAGGGCGATGCGTTCCATGAGCGTGTCTGCAGTCACCCCAAGCCCTTGGCGTGCCTGTCCCCTCGGTATGTCGTCTACGGTGGGGTGGTGTGGCGTGGTCTTTGTGTTGTCTGAGTCCATTGGGGCTTGATCGTTAAAGGTGGCTGTCCTTGTTTGATCTGGGTATTGTGTTGTCGAGTGTATTGAATGGACTCACCATGGGTGCGGTCTATACCCTCATTGCGTTGGGGCTGACGCTGATCTACGGGGTGCTGCACATCATCAACTTCGCCCATGGCGCAGCGCTCATGATGGCGCTTTTTGCGGTCTATGGCTTGAACCAGTTTTTTGGACTCGATCCGTATGCCTGCATCATCATCGTGGTGCCGGCCATGTTTGTCTTTGGCTACACCTTGCAGCGTTTTGTCATTGAGCGTGCAAGCCATGAGAGAGATGAAAATATTTTGCTCGTCACCTTGGGCGTGTCTATCGTGATGGAGAACTTGGCCTTGATCTTGTTTCATTCCGACACGCGAAG
>CAISQQ010000327.1 GCA_903887655.1 uncultured Burkholderiales bacterium | reverse complement strand
TTCCATTGGGTGTCGTGCAAGGGCCACTGCGACTCGGCCCGCACTTCAAAGCGGTCGACGTGTCGCACTTGCAGTTGAACAGGGGGTTGCTCGAGCCAGCCGTTGTTCTCGCCCTTTAAGAAATGGGCAAAAAACTTCTTTTGCAACGCGACACCATAGTCGGTGTAAAAATGCGTCCAGTGGGACTGCCCGTGCACTTCCAGCCATTTCTGCTCAGACGCTGAGCGGCTAAAACCCTCAAAATTGCCCCTCGGGTGCAAGCCTTGTCCACCCCAATTGGCGGCGGACAAGAGCGGAACCTTCACCTGTCCAAACTTGGTTGAACGGTCTTGGTGGTAGCCATCATTGAAGGGGTGTTCGCGCAAAGACTTCACAATGTCAATGCGGTTGGCCAGCAAGACCTCTTCGGGCAAGGTCTCAGGACCTGCGACCCATTGCGAATTGTTGGGGTTTTGAAACCCCCTCTCCCCCACCCCATGCTGCACACGCCACACCGCCCAAGGGTAGAGCTTGGACAAAAATTGACACAAGATGCCCCCGTGGTAGGTGTTCTCTCGGTAGTAGTCCGAAGCACCCTCCCAGGGACAAATGGCCGCGAGGTGGGGCGGCTGCATACCCGCCACATACCATTGGTTGGTGGCAAAGTAAGAAATGCCGTTGAGCCCCACTCGGCCGTTGCTCCAGGGCTGAACACCCGCCCACTCGATGCATTCGTACAAGTCTTCCGTTTCTTGAACCGACTTGGGGTTGAGAAAACCCTCTGAGCGCCCCGCCCCCCTGGAGTCCACTCGCACGCAAATGAAACCATCGGGGACCCATTTTTCTGGATCCACCACCTCAAAGTTGGCGTACTTGGCACTGGTGCCGGCCACCACCTCAGGGTATGACTGCACCAAACGATTCCACCCCCCGGAAAAGCCCTCTTGAAACGACAAGCCTTTGCCGTAGGGGCCCGAGCTCAGAATCACCGGATATTGACCCTCGGTGAGCGGTCTGAACACATCGGCACGCAAGACCACGCCATCGGCCATTTTGATGGGCACATCCCAATCGATGTTCATGCCATCGGCCACCACACTCAGCTGCATAAGCTCCCCCAACAACGTTGATGATCACAAATCATTCTAGCGTGTTCTTTTTAAACAATGACTCGAGGTGGAGTGCAGGGTTGGTACAGACTTGACGGCTGCCAAACTGGACCCGCGTGAAGACCAGGACAACAGTGCGTTAACTCAATGGTGATGGAGCTCCTTAAAGAACGAGGGAACGAGGGATCGGTTGAACGGGGGAACTGGACATTGTGGAATCGGTGCAGCTGACCCAAGGGACGATAGACTCAGGTCACAAGTGGCACAATGATGGATTGAGAGGTGAAGACTTTAAAATCATCGTGACGGATGAGCGACCAAAATCATCAATCATTCATCATCAACGTCAAAGAGCTCATCGTGACACAACGCCTGACAGGCGTCTGGACTCTTCCCCCACCTGAGTTTGACACCAACCATTTGGAGAACAAGCAATGGACTTCTCACGGCTGCAATTCATCGACATCTCCATGTCACTGGACAATGACATCATCAGTGACCCCGAGTTCATGAGACCCCATATTGAGTACCTCAAGCATGATGAAACCGTGGCTCGCATCCAGACTTTCTTTCCAGGCCTGAAGGCCGAGGAATTGCCCGACGCAGCGGGGTGGGCCATTGAGAAGATTCAGCTCACCACCCACAATGGCACCCACTTGGATGCGCCTTACCATTTTCACCCGACCATGAACCACGCCAGTGGACACGCTGAGCGCGCGATCGCCATTGACGAGATCCCGCTCGAATGGTGCTTTAGACCGGGCGTCAAATTGGATTTCCGTCATTTTGACAATGGCTATGTGGCAACGGCCCGTGATGTCGAACTCGAACTCGAGCGCATTGGTCACGAAATCCAACCCATGGACATTGTGCTGGTGAACACTGCTGCAGGCGAGCGCTACGGACAAGACAACTACGTGAGCACCGGCTGCGGCATGGGACGAGAAGCCACCCTGTATCTTTTAGAGCGCGGCGTCAAGCTCACAGGAACAGATGCCTGGAGTTGGGACGCACCCTTTGTTTATACCAATGAAAAGGTACAAGCCACTGGCAACAAACAATTGATCTGGGAAGGCCACAAAGCCGGACGCGATATCGGCTACTGCCACTTGGAGAAACTCCACAATTTAGAGGCTTTACCTTCACATGGCTTTGCAGTCAACTGCTTTCCCGTCAAGATCAAGGCCGCTTCTGCAGGCTGGACAAGGGCAGTGGCAATTATGGGTTTATAGAAATTAGGTAAATGATATGTTGAGAGAGCAACCGTGTAAACGTACTGCGTCTCTTCAGTGATAAGAGACCGGTAATCAACAAGTGTGAACCTAACATGCGACTTAAGGGTTTAGAGCGCAGGCTTCGAAAACAATCGATCATGGGGTGAAGCAACAAACACGCCTAAAAAATATCAACTGTATTCAATATCACCTTCTATTGCGCGAACAATACCTTATAATTTTTATCAGATTATGACTTAAAACACGCACCTAAAATCCATGTGCACTCACAACATGTCTATCAAG
>CAISQQ010000326.1 GCA_903887655.1 uncultured Burkholderiales bacterium | reverse complement strand
TTGAATAAAAAGACTTTCCTTTTTTTTATTCACATTTTTTCAGGTCTTCCGTGGTCCGATTCGACCCAGTTCGCCAATCAGAGGGCTCGTCCACTGTCATCGAACTGTAATACAGGGTTACTACTATAAACCCAATTATTGAATTCCAACTCTACTACGAAAGCCTTGACATGAAAATCAGCTGCCCATTCTCTAGAAAACCGTTTGTACAGATCTTGTCTGTGGCGATTTTCTCCATCTCTGGTTCCCATTTGAGCTTTGCCGACACCGTTGACCTCGGCACAGTGGGCGGCACCAGCGGTTCAGTTGCGGGATCCACCGCCACTTTGAGAGCAGACAAAGGCACAGCGGCAGCTGTTGCGCCAACACAAGCGAACTTGTCGGCCACACAGCCCCAGTCCTTCATTTCTCGTGAATTCATCGAACAATCGACCCCGCCCAACGGTAATTTCAACACCATCACAGGTATCGCTCCCAGCGTCGCCACCACCCCTGCGGTCAATGGCCCTGGATTGTCAGACCAAAAAATGTCCATGCGCGGCTTTGCCGATGGCGAATACAACGTGACCTTTGATGGCATCCCTTTTGGCGACTCCAATGGCCCGACCCACCACTCCACCTCTTATTTCCCCACTGCCGTGATCGGTGGCATGGTGATCGAAAGAGGTCCAGGAAACGCCAGCAACATTGGTTTTTCAACCTATGGCGGCAGCGTTAACATTCTCTCCAAAGCCCCCTCACAAACGGCCAGCCAATCTGTTTATGGCTCGATTGGCACTTGGGGTACTCAGGTCGAAGGCGCAGCCTACGAAAGTGGCCGCATGGCAGGCTCCGATGCGACGCTGCAGTTGAACTATCAGCACATGCAAAGTCAAGGCTACTTGACCGGCGCAGGCATCAATTTGAACAACTTCACCTTCAAGTATCAGCGCCCCATTGGTGACATCACTTTGCTCACTTTTTTCGCCTCGCCTGCAGACGTCACCACCTATGTGACCGACAACGCCTCTGGTCCGACTTCTGCTCAAGTGGCTGCGTTTGGCAAGAACTACGTCATGAACAACAATGCCAATAGCCAAGGCTACGCGGGCTACAACGTTCAAGGCAAAACCACGGACATGGAGTACGTGAGACTACAAAGCGATTGGGGTCAAGGCTGGCAGTCTGACAACCAAAGCTATACCTATGCTTACACCAACAACACCATTGCCGGACAAGATCCTTCCTTGTACACGGTCAAAGGTGACTCCTCCATGTCAGTGACCAACATTGCCAAGGCCAAAGTCAATTTGCCTGCCGGCGACGTCCCAGGCTACTTGAAGCTCAACGAGTACCGCGCTTATGGTGATGTGCTCAAAGTGACCCGTAAAATTGACAAAGACTTGTTGCGCTTGGGCGTGTGGTGGGAATTCTCCAGAACCGAGCGTCACAACTACGAAGCCGACTTGACCTTGGGCGGCGCTCAGTTGGCGGGCTCACCCGGCTACCCCACAGGCATCGTGACCACCACGAATTTTGCGCAGCAGTACTCGCACTGGCATCAGTACCAACCCTTCATCGAGTATGAGTGGGCCGCTGCCCCTGGCATGACAGTGACACCGGGCTACAAATACATGATGTACAACATGGATTTGGGCTCTGCTGTGAATCAAAAAGCATTGACCCCCCAGTACTACAGCTACAACTACACCGCTTCATTGCCTTTTTTGACCATCAACCAACGTTTGAATGATCAAAACTCCGTTTACGCTCAGTATGCGACAGGCATGGAAATGCCCCCCACCTTTGGTGTCGGCAATTCCAACACCTCCGCACCCATTCCACAGACCACCACCAACTACCAATTGGGTTTTGTTCATAAAGACAATAACTTGGTCATGGATGCTGACTTGTACTACATTGACATGAGCAACATGCAGCAAAACACTGGCACCAACGCGAACCCCAACTTCGTGGCGGCAGGTGGCGGCATTTACAAAGGTGTTGAAGGCGAAGGCACTTATGTGGTTGGAAGCGGCTTTTCTGCTTACGGCAACTTCAGCGTCAACAGCGCCAACTACAAATCCTCCAATGCCAACAACCCTTTGACCGCTTCATTTGTGGGTGAAATCGCCAACGCCCCCAATGTGACCACCGCAGCTGGAGCGCTCTACAATATGGGGCCTTGGAATGCATCTTTGATGTTCAAGCGCATTGGCAATCAGTACAACGCCAAACTCGCTGCACAACTGCCCTACATTGACAACACCGACTTGAACGTGAGCTACAACTTCAAGGAAGTGAGCTCTTTGGGTGCCAAGAACTTCAAATTGCAGTTCAGCATCTTTAACTTGACCAATCGTCAAAACTTGGTCGCTGCAACTGGCCTCATGGGTGCAGCGTCCACCCAGTATCAGTGGCAAGCCCCAAGAAGCTTCATGCTCTCTGGCAAAGCTGACTTCTAAAGCCCACAACAGTCTCAGACTGTTGATTTTTGAAGATCTTAGGGCCAGCCATGCTGGCCCTATTCACTTAAAGCGCATATGGACATCGAAAAAATCATTTCACTCGCCAACAATTCTGGGGGCACCTTGTATGGCATGGCTTTGCTCTTGCTCGTGGCCTTGACGGTGATCATCGAGCGAACTCGCCACTTGCTGCACATGCAAAACGCGGGGGTTGAGATCATGAACTTGCTCAAAGCGGACGCGCCCTTGAGCAGCAAAGCCACTCAGGACAAATTGACCGAGCACCGAGATATGCCTCACGCTCGCCTCATCCAAGCCTTGAGCATGGAGTCCTCCACGCCCTCGTCTGAAGCGGTCGCATCGCATTTGGAAGAAGCACTCATGCACGAGGTGCCTCTACTAGACCGCTCGCTGTGGATGCTCGACACAGTGATCACCCTGGCCCCTCTTTTGGGTCTCTTTGGCACCATCATTGGCATGTTCAACGCGTTTTCCGTCTTGGACGACATTCAAAATGGCGCAGCTCAAGTCACTGGCGGTATTGCTGAAGCCTTGATCGCCACGGCTTGCGGCTTGTTCATTGCCATGCTCGGTCTGATCTTTTTTAACTGGCTCAATACTCGCGTGCGCATCATCGTGCACCAACTCGAGACCCTCAAGGTGATGCTCTTGAATCGCCAAAGGCTTCTCTGAGATCTCACGAACTGCATCTCAAGCACTGGCCGCCAGTCATGTTGAGCGTGCCGCTTGGACAACCCAGCACCTCCTAAAGATAACCCTATGCACTACTTTGAAACTCGAAAAGCACGAATTGAAATCATTCCGATGATCGACATCATGCTTTTTTTGCTGGTGTTTTTCGCCATGATGACATTGAAGATGATCCCCACTTCAGGTCACTTGAGCAAATTGCCCACCTCGAGCACGGCGGCGAAACTGCCCTCGCCCAAGTTGATGGTGGAAGTGCACGATGACGGCGCGTTTTGGGTCGAAGGCAAGGAGCGCAGTCAAATTGAACTGGTGGCCTTGGTCAAATCCAGAAACCCCAGCGAATTGGCGGTAACGATTGTGGGCGGTGAGCATGTGGATTTGCAGCAGCTCATGCAAGCCATTGATGCCATCAAGCTCGGTGGGGCCATCCAAATTGGACTGGCCGCCAAGACCAAGCCCTAAAGAGCGGGCCATGAACACCTTGAGCGCAAACAACGCCTTGACCCGTGGAGCGGAGAAATCCGCCCTGTGGTCCTCCCTCGGCATGGCCGTTGCCGTCGAGGCGCTCGTTGTTGCGGCCTTGTTCGTGTGGATGGCCACTCGAGAGCTGCCCCCAAGAACAGTGGCTTTGCCCATTGAAATCGAAAACACCCCCAAGATCGAGCAGCCTGAGCCCCCCAAGGTTCAACCCCCCCTGCCCAAGCCCCATATTTATTCATTGCCCCAATCCGATGCGGTACGTCATGCCTTTAGAGTTGCCTGTGGTTTGGATTCCATGGTGATTGGTGAGACGCAAATTTTGGGTCAGATGAAAGATGCGGTTCGCACTGCAAATGATGC
>CAISQQ010000325.1 GCA_903887655.1 uncultured Burkholderiales bacterium | reverse complement strand
GGCTCGCTTGGCCTAGAACTTGAGCAAACAGCTGGCGAACAGCAACATGGTGTGATCATACCGCAGACCCTTGTCATCCATGAATCAACTTTCATCGCCTCGTCCCCAACACTCGCCCAAAGCTCAGCGCACATGTCGAGAAATGAGCACGCAAAAACTCATCCCATGGGCCACCCATTTGCAGTCGCATGATGCACATCAATGGGGAGCCCATCACCACGGAAAATTTTGCAAGTCAAGACCGCCTCGGCACCCTGCCCTCTCGATACTGTGAGAAGATTCAAATGACCGCCATGATGTTCATCTTCAATTGCATTGAAAGCCGGCAATACCTTCAAGATTAGGGTAAACCCTTGGACCTCAAGTGCTTGCTCGCAGGTGCCGACCAACACCGATTGAACGGTGTGGCCATCTCGTCGTTGAGTTGAGCCACCCAAGACTTGACAAGCCTGGGGAGCTTGGAAGACTTGAACGGGAGAGTCCATTATTGAGATTTTTTGAACCCAACATTCGCAATGATTTTGAATCCCGAGACGCCAGCCCTTTGGACTCCACGCGACCCATTGCTCCTCCACCTTGACACCTAGGACACCCCCCAATGAAAGCGGCTCCCTTTGACTACCTTTTGGCCCACGACTTGGATGAGGCCTTGAACCACCTTGAGCAGTACGGAGCAGACGCCAAACTGATCGCTGGTGGCCAAAGCTTGGTCCCCATGATGGCCATGCGCTTGGCGCGCCCCGAGTGGCTCGTGGATATCAATCGACTCCAAAGCCTCAAACGCATCGATGTGTTGGACAACAAGGTGCATGTGGGAGCCGGTGTGCGCCAGCGCGACATTGAGTTCCATGCGCGTTTTCAAGTGGCCTTGCCCTTGGTCAAGCAAGCGCTGCAATGGGTGGGGCACCAACAAACCCGCAACCGTGGCACCGTGGGCGGCAGTTTGGTCTACGCAGACCCGTCCTCCGAGTTGCCTCTATCGGCATTGTTGCTGGGTGCCACCTTTTACTTGGAGAGCAAAAGCGAAGGCTCTCGCCAAGTTCAAGCGCAAGATTTTTTCCTGGGCCCCATGTTCACCAGTGTCGGCGAGACCGACTGCTTGACGGGCATTGACTTCCCCATTTGGTCTGGCGACAAAATCGGTTGCGCCTTTGAAGAGACTGCCATTCGCCGCGGTGACTTTGCCATGGCCTCGGCGGCCTGCCAATTGCAGCTCGATGACTCGCAGCGCATTGTGCGTGCAAGTTTTGGTCTGGGTGGCATGGACGGCACACCGCGCGTGTTTCCCGACTTGGCCCAAGGCCTGCTGGGTCAAACCTTGGCGCAAGTGGACATCCACGACTTGAGCGCGAGTGCTGTGGCACAGTGTGAGCCGGGTGGCGACATGCACGCAAGTGCTCAGTACAGGCGGCATTTGGCGCGGGTGCTGTTGCCTCGCGTGATCGAGCAAGCGCACCAACAAGCGCTCATCTCAACCAACAATGGGGCGTCCTGATACGCCTGTAGCCACAGCACACGACAACGCTCACCTGCTCACTGTGTCGTCCTTTCATCTTTCTCCATACTTCTAACGTGACTCGCCATGATCCCAAAGCAAACGATTCAAATCACCGTCAACGGCACGCTCCACCAGCGCGATGTCGAGCCCAGAACCACGTTGGTGGATTTTTTACGCGACGACTTGGCGCTCACTGGCACCCATGTCGGCTGCGAGCACGGCGTCTGCGGGGCCTGCTCTGTGATTTTGGATGGACACCCGGTGAGGTCGTGCTGCATGTTTGCAGTGCAAGCCAATGGCTCGGAAGTGACCACGGTCGAAGGCCTGGCCACGAGCAGGACAGAGATGTCAGCTTTGCAAGATGCGTTTTGTGAAAAACACGGCCTGCAATGCGGCTACTGCACACCGGGCATGTTGGTCGCCTGCTCAGCCCTGTTGGCCGAACACCCGCAACCGACCAAGGAGCAAGTGCGTGAAGCCATCAGTGGCAATTTGTGCCGTTGCACGGGATACCAACAAATCGTCGATGCGGTGATGCATGCCACCCGTCCTTTGGGACTCACCCACACTGCTGGTGAAGGAGTCAACCATGTCAAATGATTCCCACGCCCCCAAGGGCAAAGCCCCATTTCGCTTCATTGGCAAACACCGCCGTGCCGTCGAGCACAAACGCTTTGTGTTGGGCCAAGGCCATTACGCCGCCGACATCCAGCGCCCTGGCATGCTGCACGTGGCCCTGATCTCCAGCCCCTACGCCAGCGCCAACATCTTAAAGATCGATGCCAGTGAGGCCTTGGCCATGCCGGGTGTGCACGCTGTGCTCACAGGCGACGAGTTGGTGAACAACACCGACCCCACCTTGCCCGGTGTGGACGCGCCGCAGGTCACCCGCTACGCCTTGGCCCATCAAACCGCACGCTATGCGGGCGAGTGGGTGGCCGCCGTCGTGGCCGAGACCCGCGCCTTGGCAGAAGATGCCGCCGAGTTGGTGCACATTGACTATGAGGTCCTCCCCCACATCGTGGACCCCGAAGCAGCGCTACAAAGTGGCGCACATTTGGTGCACGAAAAGCACGGCAGCAACATCATCTTTCATCGCAAATTCGTGTGGGGACCCGTTGAGGCCGATTTTGCCCAATGTGAAAACCAGTTGAGCTACCGGGTTCACTGGGCCAGAAGCTCAACGGTGCCCATCGAGACCTTTGCGGTGACATGTGAGTGGAGCGACGCCACCCGCATCTTGGATGTGTGGGCCTCCATTCAAATGCCCAAGTTCCCCGACCAAGTGGCCAAGGCCTTGAGGTTACCGGGCAACGATGTGCGCGTGCACTTTGATGTGGATGTGGGCGGCAGCTACGGTGTCAAGCGGGGCTTAAAGCACACCATTTTGGTGGCCTATTTGGCCAAGAAACTCGCGCGCCCCGTGCGCCTCATTGAAGACCGCATTGAGAACATGCGAGGCGGTGATATGCAAGGGCCCGACCGCATTTTCGATGTCACGCTGGGGTTTCAAAACACTGGCGAGATTCGCACCATGAGGATCAAGGCACTTGAGGACATCGGCGCCTATTCGGGCCGCTCGCCCCTGCAACTGGGCAAACCCGTGGGCGCCATCGTGGGGCCCTACCGCATCAAAAGCGTGGAGTACGACGCCACGGCCGTGCTCACCAACAAGACCCCGCAAGAAGCGGTGCGCGGCTTTGGACAAGCACCGACCAATTACGCCTTGGAGACCGGCATTGATTTGGTGGCCAGGCACTTGAGCATGCCCGCTGTCGCCCTTCGAAAACTCAATCTCATCGCCCCGGATGAATTCCCTTACCTCATCCCCTCGGGCACACACTACGACTCGGGCGACTACGAGACGGTGCTCGACAAGGCGCTCAATGAGGCCCAGTTTGAAGAGTTGATCAAAAAGCGTGATCGCTTGAGAGAGAACGGGATTTTGGCGGGTGTGGGTGTCTCCACTTGCCTGGAGCCTTCGGGCGGGAACTCCTCCTTTGAGCCACTCTTCAACCCCAAAAACCAAACCACCACGTGGATGGATTCATGCTTGGTCCGGGTCGACCTCTCGGGTGCGGTCACCGCGCTCATGGGCACCTCCTCATCGGGCCAATCCCACGAAACCATGGTCTCCACCGTGGTGGCAGAGATTTTAGAGCGCGAACCCGACTCGATTCGCGTGATCAAGGCCGACAGCTTGAACGCCCTGCCCTCCAACAGCCCCGTGGGCTCACGCATGGCCATCATGCTCGGTGGCGCAGCAGCGGGCGCGGCCAAGAAAATTCGCCACAAATTGCGGTTGATTGCTGCTCACAACTTGCAAGTCCCCGAAGAGGAATTGGGCTACCGCGACGGGGGCGTGTATCAGCTGAGCCAACCCGAACATCAGATGACATGGGACGCGCTGGTGGAAATTGCCCACCGCAAATACCACTGCTTGCCCCCTGGCATGGAGCCTGGACTGCAAGAGAAATTTGTCTGGGAAGTGCCCACCGGTGGTGAGCTCCCCACGAGCGACGGTCGGGTGCAGATGTACCCTTGTCACTCCTTTGAAGCGCACGTGATTTTGGCAAGCATTGACCCGGGCACTTGCAAGGTGCATATCCACCGCTATGTGGTGGGACACGACTGCGGGGTGATGATTTCCCCCGATGTGGTGCACGGCATGACCTACGGCGGTGTGGCGCACGGACTGGGTGCGGCCCTCATGGAGAAGTTTGCGTTTTCTGAAGACGGACAACTCTTGGCCGGCACCTTCATGGATTACTTGCTCCCGACATCTCACGAGGTGCCGGAGATCTCCATTGTGGACCACTGCACCCCGTCTCCCTTGACCGAGTTTGGTCAAAAGGGCTCGGGAGAAGCGGGCTATTTGGGCTCACCTGCGGCCATTGCCAATGCCATCAACGACGCGCTGGCACCGATGAAAGCACGCATCAATGCGTTGCCAATGACGCCGCAAGCCATCTGGCAGGCATTGGAAGAGGCCAAGGCAAAACCCAGCCCCAGCACCCAAGCCCAAACCTAAACCCTTGCTTAATTGTTGACCTCGCTTTTTTTTATGACCATACCAACACCCCACTTCGTCCAAACCGGATACACCAATGAGTCATTCAACGGACCAGCCTGTGCCTTGAATGTTCGTCGCTATGGCCTGGCGGGCTCGCCCAGTGTTCTCATGACATCGTCGATTTTGGCATCCAGCCAGATGTGGCATGAACAAGCCCTGCTGCTGAGCGCTTGTGGCTTTCAAGTCTTGGCCTTGGACACGCGTGGGCATGGTGACTCCAAGAGCCATGGGGGTGCGTGCCACATGAACGACTTGGTGGCCGATAGTGTGAGCGTGCTCGATCATTTCGGAGTGAACCAAGCCCATTACATCGGCTTGTCGCTGGGTGGGATGAGTGGCTTTGGACTGGCCCAGCAGCATGCAAACCGTTTGTTGAGTTTGCTGTTGTGCGACTGCCGCGCTGACATGACCCCAGCCTTTGCCGCCCCGTGGGATGAACGCATGGACCTGGCCCAACGCCATGGCTGCGAGGCCTTGGCGCGTCCGACCCTGGCGCGATGGTTTGGCGCTCCCTTTTTGGAAGCAAACCCCGACATCACCGAGCGATTCATTGCTGACATCGCTCGCACACAGGTCGAGGGCTTTGTGGGCTGCGCGCATGCCATACAAACCCTGGATTACCTGGGCGGTGTGGGCTCGATCCATGCGCCGATCACTCTCTTGGTGGGCGCCAATGATGGGCCCTTGCCCGCCGCCATGGCC
>CAISQQ010000324.1 GCA_903887655.1 uncultured Burkholderiales bacterium | reverse complement strand
TCGCGCGTACCCGGTGCTGCCCCACGCACATCGACACCACCCACGGTGCCCGGTGGACACAGCACCACCGTACAGCCTGTGAGGGCATCGAGATCGGTGGCATGGCCCACGCTCAAGCCTCGCACATCAGTCAAAGTCAACGGTTCAACGCGCTGCATCGCAAAACCCAAAGTTCATGACGTTACAGTTTAGCGTCAATCGACCACTTCAAATTTCACTTTTTCAGCCAACTTGGACCACTTGGCCACTTCAGCGCGAAAGTAGACGTCCAATTGGTTGGGGGCACCACCCACGATTTCAGATCCGAGGGTGCGCAAACGGGCTTGAACCTCGGGGTGTTTGAGAGTCACACTGAATGCCGCATTGAGCTTATCAATCACGTTGGGTGGTGTGCCATACGGGGCAAATACCCCCACCCATTCGGTGACACTGAAACCAGGATAGCCCGATTCCGCCACCGTGGGCACATCGGGCAAAGCGGGATTGCGACTGAGACTACTCACCGCCAATGCCCGCAACTTGCCCGAGGTGATGAAGGGGTAAGCCGTGGGCAACACTGCAAAAACGAAGGTGACGTGACCGGCCACCAAATCGGCCATGACTGCGCCACCGCCCTTATAAGGGATGTGCTGAATCTCTATACCGGTTGCGTTTTGAAAGACTTCGGCCGCAAGATGGTTTCCACTGCCGTTGCCCGCTGAGCCATAGTTCATGCTGTCGGGTTTGGTTTTTGCGAGAACGACCAACTCTTTGAGGTTTTGTATCGGGTTGCCCGTGGGCACCACCAAGACTGTGGGGACGGTGGTGAGAAAACTCACACTCAATAAATCACGCGCCGGATCATAGGGGATATTTTTAAAAAGGATGTGATTGGCCGCCAGTGCCGATGACGTCAAGAGCAAGGTGTAGCCATCGGGTTTGGACTTGACCACGGCGTCGGTGCCGACAATGGAGGCACCCCCTGCTCGATTGTCCACCACGACCGACTGGCCCAAGGTCTCGGCGAGTCGCGTGCTCACTGTGCGAGCGGTGATGTCTGTCACACCGCCCGGGCTGTAGGGCACGATCAATCGAACGGGTCGACTTGGAAAATCCTGAGCCCTACAACCGAACACGACTGCAAACCCTAGGGCGAGTGTTATCCATCTTGACCAGAGAAGGTCAACAGAGCTGGGGGTGACGTTGGTGTGCATCATCGAGGCCTCGATTCAAGAGTGAGTCAATTGATAAACAAAGAAGTCTGACCATTGAACGACCTCACCGTGCATTAGCCACGGGAGGTATGGAGTGCTTTGAAGGTTTTGAGCGCTTGTTCAATCGTGCTCGCGTTGGAAGAAAACACGGGTTTACCGAAAACTGCTCGCAACTGGGCCAAAATGGAATGGGTTGGCAATTGAGCACAGGCGATGAACATCGCCTCGCAGTCTTGGGTCATGGTTTTGAGAGCCAAATCGTAGACCTCCTTGGCGCTGATGCGCCCCAAACTGTCCACATCGGGTGTATAAAAACTGTCAAAGCTCAACACCTCAATACCGCCAGCCTGGAGAAACGCCTTGAGTTGCTGATTCACCGCCTCCAAATAGGGGGTGATCAAACCAATGCGTTGAACGTGAGCCTCTTGCAAGGTGAGCACCATCGAGTGCGCCGTCGTGACCACGGGCTTGCCGCTCACGCGACTCATCTCGAGGGCGAGCTCTGCATCGCCCTCAGGTCCATCGATGAAGCCCGCAGCCGTACAACCGTAGGCCACCACATCCACATCGGTGAGCGCAAATTGTGCACCCAAGGTCAACGCTTGTTGTTTATAAGGAGCGATCGTCTCAGGAGTCAAGAGCCCTTTTCCGCGCGGAATTTTAAAGACCGTTTGTTTTGATCCTGGCGCCAACCACCCCAAGGCCTCACGCTCAAACGTGGTGTTGTTGACGGGCACCATGAGGCCCACATGGATGGCTTGGGTCATGATCTTTCCTAGGTCATCAAGAGGTTGTTTGAATCTGGTTTGAAGTCCACTCAGACACATCTCGCGCCTTGATGGCGAGGCGTGTGATGGCATGTTCGGCTTGTCGTGCACCCTTGGGCAGCGCTCTCCAGTGCAAGGCTCTGAGCTCGCCAAATTCGTGGGGCAGGAGAACAAAGCTCAAACCCGCATCCTCGCTCTTGAAGAGTTGGCCTAAGTTGGTGCACAAAAAAATCAAGTTGGGGTTGCTCACGTGGGTGCTCACACACCACAAGGTGCTGTTGAGCTCTACGGGCAAGATCACCTCTTGCCAGTCAAAGCCCTGGTTGATGCTGCGAAAGAGTTTGCCATCATTGCCAGGAGGCCCGTTGCCATTGGTCACAAAAACCACCGATGGATCATTCACCAGCGGGACCACCGCGCGGGTGTACTGCCAGGGGGAAGGCAGCTGCACAAAGACCCAAGACAGACCCGAATCCAAGCTTCGGTGCAATCCCATATTGGTCGAGGCATACATGACCCGAGAGCCGTCAGCCTTGGCGAGGACAGCTATCCCGTGCACATCACTGGAAACCAGGCCTTGATCCATTAAGCGCCAGGTCTCACCCCGGTCTTTGCTCCCATAAATCCCGCCTATCTCAACGGTGGCCCAAACCCAGTTCTCATCCAAGGGATCAAACACAATTTGTGTCACACGGGTGGGCCCCATATTGATCGCAGAAAACTGACTGATCCCGGGCGCGCTCAAAGCCTTCCAGGTCAGGCCCGCATCGCAGGAGCGGTAAAAGCCCGCAGGTCGCGTGCCCGCGATCAAGGTGCCAGGGGATTGTGGGTCTTGGGCAATCGCCCACACATCGGTCATGGGGGACTCCAACGCCTGCCAACGGGCAAGCGCCTCGTTCCAGCGAAAAATCCCCATGTCCGTGCCGGCATACACATGAGCGGGGTCTTGAGGGTGACTGGAAAAACACCACACCCTCGCCTCAAGGTACATGCCCGAGTGGCTATTGGGGTGTAGCCATGTGAGTCCACCGTCTTCGCTGAACCAGCCCGAATGGCCAGCAGTGCCCGCATACACGTGAATCAATGAGTCCATTGTGTCCCTCACCCAAGAATGAAAAACATTGTTGAGCACCGATCAGCGCCTGTCAATGTGACAAGCCCTTAGACGGCATGCTTTGCTAGCCTGGAGGGCCCAAGCTGATGCAAGTCCAACCTGAAGCTTTACAATCCAGAATGCCCAGCCCATTCCTCATTTAGCGCGTCCTTGTCCTTGATTCACCCCCCATGAGCTTACCCATTCTTCGGATTTTGAGCGTTTCTGCTGTGGCGGTCGGGTTGCGACACACCGTGGCGGATTTTCAAAGGGACACAGGGATCAAGTGCTCGGTGAGCTACCAGACGAGCACACAAATGCGCGACTTGGATTGGAAGCAGCCCCCTTGGGATGTGGTGATCACCTCAACATCCTTGGCCTTGGAGCTCTCGGCGCTTGGGGCCGTGGACCTGAACTCAGCCTTGAACTTGGGCCGTGTCGGCATTGGTCTTGCCGTGCACGACAGCTGCACCCTGATCCCCCCACAGACCACACCCCAGCTGATCGAGGCGCTTGAAGGTGCCACCACCGTGGTCTACAACTGGGCCTCCAGTGGTCATTATGTTGAATCGCTCTTTGATCGCTTGGGACTTTTGCCAGTGTTGGCAGCCAAAACACAACGCGTGCTCGATGG
>CAISQQ010000323.1 GCA_903887655.1 uncultured Burkholderiales bacterium | reverse complement strand
TGAACTACTCCTCGGCTTGGTTCAACGGCAACACCGCGCAAGACTTGGCCCAAGCGCAGCTCGCCAAAACACGCCGCGCGCTGCGCATGGTGGGGCTTGGCAACAGCACGGGCCTTCGCTTGTTGGAGATCGGTTGTGGCTGGGGCGCTTTGGCAGAGACGGCCAGCCTTGAGTTTGGTGCCCAGGTGTGTGGCGTCACGCTCAGTGTCGAGCAACTCAAATACGCGCAAGATCGCATGGCCGCAGCCGGCGTTCAAGCCGACTTGAGGCTGCAAGACTACCGGGACATTCCTGGCCAAGCCCAGTTTGACGCGGTTTGTTCCATTGAGATGATGGAGGCTGTGGGCCGCACCTACTGGGGAGAGTACTTCAGCACCATTCACCGCCAACTCAAGCCCGGTGGTTTGGCCTGTATTCAAACCATCGTGATCGCCGACCAGTTCTATGACCGCTATGTCAAAGGCTCGGACTTTATTCAAGAGTACATTTTCCCAGGCGGCTTTTTACCCAGCCCCCAAGCCTTCCGACAAGAGGCCGCCAAGGCGGGGTTCTTTGTGGTGGATGCGTTTGAGTTTGGCCAAGACTACGCCCACACCTTGAAATTGTGGGCCGAGCGCTTTGAGGCCGTGAAGGCTCGGGTGAAGACGCTGGGGTTTGATGACCGCTTTGAGCGAATTTGGCAGTTTTATCTCGCCTATTGCGAAGCAGCCTTTACCCAAGGCAGCACCAATGTCATTCAATTCACCCTTAAAAAAATCTGAACACCCTCGAGCGTGATGGCCTGCCCCACGGCATGAAACCCAGCGCGCCGAGCGTGGCGTTGTTGTTGGGCTTCATGGGTTTGCCCTTGGCGTTTTTGGCGCTGCCTTTGTATGTTTATTTGCCGCACCACGATGTGCAAGTTTTGGGCCTGCCCATGGCGCAGGTGGGTTTCGTTTTTTTGCTCGCCAGGGGCTTGGATGCGCTGGCCGATCCGCTCATCGGGGCCGTTTGGGACCGTGTCTTTCAGCGCAGCCAGCGCCAAGTCTTGCGCATCTGCCTGGTGCTGGCGGTGCTGCTGTGTGGCTGTCTTTGGGCGTTGCTGCTGCCCCAAGAGGGTTGCCGTTGGGTCTTGGGCGCTTGGCGTGGCGCGCCTTTGGACGCCCCTGGCGTTTGCAGCCCTGCTTTGCTGCTCGTTTGGATCACGGTGTTCTTGATGGTGGCGGGTTGTCTCTACAGCGCCCTCACCTTGGCCCAACAAACCTGGTCGGCCAGGCTCGGGGGAGGTGCGCAGGTGCAAAGCCGCTTGGCGGCGTGGCGGGAGACGTTTGGCCTTGTGGGGGTGGTTTTGGCGTCCATTCTTTGGCAAGCGGCCCCATTGGCTTGGAGTGCGGCGGTGTTTTGTCTGCTCATGGTTGTGGCGGTGCTCTTGTGGTGGTGCCTGCCCCCCCTCATCGCGCCCCAACGCGTGTCCCACCGCCCCACGCCCCAGACGAGTCGTTCAGACCCCCTCTCCCACAGCGACGAGCGAGTTGGGGCGAGAGGCGCCAAGACGCTGCTCGAGCCGTTGACGCAGGCCTCTTTTCGGGGGCTGCTTGGCGTCTTCTTGCTCAATGGCACGGCCTCGGCCGTGGCGGCCACGTTGTTTGTGTTTTATGTCGATGACAATTTACAAAGCCATTCGCTCACGTCGAATTTCCTGGGACTTTACTTTTTGAGTGCAGCAGCTTCTTGCCCGGTGTGGCTTCGCGTGATTGAAAAAAAGGGGCTGATCACGGCTTGGCAATGGGGCATGGGCTTGTCGGTGCTCGTGTTTTTGTGGGCCTTGGGGCTGGGGGCGGGGGACACGGCTGCGTTTTATGCGGTGTGCGCGCTCACGGGCGTGGCTCTCGGCGCAGACTTGGTGGTGCCCTCGTCCTTGTTGGTTCAAGTTCTGAGGGACCTGGGCCAATCCGGGCAACAAGAGGGTCGTTTCTTGGCGTGGTGGCAAGTGGTCAACAAGCTCAACTTGGCGCTGGCGGCGGGCTTGAGCTTGCCGCTCTTGTCCGCCTGGGGCTACCAGCCCGGGGTATTGACACCGCCATCGGTCCATGCCCTGGTCCTGGGGTATGCTTTGGTGCCGTGCGTTATGAAAGCGTTGGCATTTGTTTTTTTTCGGCATTGGGGATATGCTCACCATCGGTCCCCCCCTTGAGGCGAGACCCACCAGGAGATGAAGATGATCAATCGAAGACACTTGTTAGGACACGCCAAGCACGCCTTGCCGGTCATGGGGCTCTCAGCCCTTGGGGTCGTCTCGCTCAGCGGCTGCGCTGGGGTGAGTGTGGAGTCGTACAAAAGTGAAACCCCAGTGTTTTCTTTGCGCGAGTACTTCAACGGCCCCGTTCGAGCCTGGGGAATTTTTACCGATCGATCCGGGCAAGTGCAAAAGCGCTTCAGTGTCGAGATGAGTTGTTCTTGGCAGGGTGAGGCGGGGACCTTGGACGAGTCTTTTTTGTACTCGGACGGTACCCGCCAGCGGCGCATTTGGCATCTCTTGGACCGCGGTCAAGGACGCTTTGAGGGTCGAGCCGATGATGTGGTGGGTGTGGCCTTGGGCGAGACCAGTGGCAACGCTTTTCGCTGGAGCTACACCATGGCCTTGAAAGTCGGCGAGCAAGTGTGGCATGTGGAATTTGACGACTGGATGTATTTGATGGATGGCCAAGTGTTGCTCAACAAATCGGCGATGAGCAAATGGGGTATTCATTTGGGCGACGTGACCTTGTCCTTCACGCGACCTGGCGCCGCGTCTTGAGCTCGCGAGAAGCAGCGTGGCATTGAACCCCAAGATTGAGAACTGGCGCGGCCGATCGGTTTGGATTGTGGGCGCGTCTAGCGGAATAGGCTGGGCGCTGGCACACGACTTGTTTGAGCGCGGCGCCAAGGTGGCGGTCTCGGCTCGGCAAGCGGCCAAGCTCGACGAATTTGTGCGCTCGCACCCCCACGCTTTGGCCGCCCCTTTGGATGTGCTCCAAGCCGACAGTGTGCAGGCCGCGAGCTTGGCCGTGGCCGCCCACCAGGGTTTGGATGTGGTGATTTATTGTGCGGGGCACTACCTCGCGCAAGACGCCAAGGCTTACGATGAAGCTCAAATGGTGCTTCACCAAGAGGTGAATTACTTGGGAGCGGTGCGCCTGCTCGCGAGTGTGCTGCCCGTCCTTCAAGGGCAGGGCTTTGGTCACTTGAGTTTGATCTCGAGTGTGGCGGGTTACCGTGGCTTGCCCAAAAGTTTGGCCTACGGTCCAACCAAGGCTGCGCTCACGCATTTGGCCGAGTGCTTGTACATGGATTTGCACGAGCTCGGTATTGGTGTGAGTGCGGTGTTGCCGGGCTTTGTGAGCACGCCGTTGACGGCGCAAAACACCTTTGAGATGCCCGCCTTGATCACGCCAGAGGTGGCAGCCATCGCCATCATCCGCGCTTAT
This sequence comes from uncultured Burkholderiales bacterium, assembly GCA_903887655.1. Classification (GTDB taxonomy): domain Bacteria; phylum Pseudomonadota; class Gammaproteobacteria; order Burkholderiales; family Burkholderiaceae_C; genus Limnohabitans. The sequence goes on along the minus strand of CAISQQ010000323.1, from coordinate 7,320 downwards.
GCCAAGGGCGAATTTGAAATTCACTTTCCCAAACGCTTCACCCGTGTGCTGAAAATTTTGCGCTGCTTGCCCTATGCATGGTACTTCCCGTTGGTGAGACGCCTCACCCAAGGGGCAAGGACATGAACGACATCGCCGAGACGATGCTCGCCCAACCCCGTGGACTGGACGCCACGCGGGTGGACGACTTGATTGCGCTCTTTGAAACCCTCACCCCCAGCAACTTGCAGCGTTTGGACGACTTTTACGCGCCCACGGCCGCTTTCAGGGACCCGTTCAATGACATCTCAGGGCGTGAGGCCATTGCGTCCTTGTTTGCCCACATGTTTGAGACCTTGCAAGCGCCCCATTTCGTGGTCCACGACCGCATGGTGCAGGGGGGCCAGTTGTTTTTGACGTGGAGTTTTTTCTTTCACATCAAGGGCTTCAAAGGTGGGCAGGTGCAAACGATTGAAGGCTCGAGCCACTTGCGTTGGTCTTTAACACCAGAAGGTGTGTGGATGATTGACGCTCACCGCGATTATTGGGACGCGGCGCAAGAGCTTTATGAAAAGTTTCCGATCTTGGGCAGCGTTTTGCGTTGGTTAAGACAACGTCTGGCCAGTCCAGCGCCCATCCGTGGGCGGGGTCGGGTCGTCTAGCGAGAGAACGGGTGGGTCAAACCGTGTCGATGAAGGACTGGCGAGTGCTCAGTTTGTCCGCCAACCGGGTGAGCTCTGGGCAAGTCTCGCGCCATTGAAGCTCAGCAAATCGCATGTCCAAATAACCCAAGGCACAGCCCACCGCAATGTCGGCCAAGCTCAGATGGATCCCAGAACAATACGCCTTGTCTGCAAGCCCCTTTTCCATGGCGGCCAAACTCTTGTGAACCTTGCCCATTTGGCGCTCAATCCAGGCACTCGAGCGCTCGCCACTTTGGCGCAAGGGCCAATGCTTTTCTTGCCGCGCCAAAACACAAGCGTCCATCAAACCGTCGGCCAAGGCTTCCCAAGTTTTGACTTCGGCGCGCTCGCGACCGCTGCTCGGGATCAGTTTACCCACCGGTGACAAGGTGTCCAAGTACTCCACGATCACCCGTGAATCGAACAAGGCCTCGCCGCCTTCCATGATCAAGCAAGGCACTTGCCCCAAGGGGTTGGACGCAGAGATGGTGCTGGTCTCGGACCAGACCTCATCGAGTTCGAGGTGGTAGTCTAGTTTTTTTTCAGCCATGACAATGCGAACTTTGCGCACGAAGGGGCTGGTGAGGGATCCGATGAGTTTCATGGTTTGATCAAAAAGCTTCAAACCATTCTATCGGCCTGTGATTTTGCGGTGTTGTGTGAGAGCGACGCATTGAGCGTTTAGTCCATGACGGCATCAAAAAAGGGTTTAAAAAAGATTAAAAAAAGATTTTTTCTGTGTTTTTATCGGTGCAGTCGACAAATCATTGGGGTCTGCAATGGGGCGACATAGAATTGAGCCATGAACACATCCACCATCAACGCCTTGTCACCATTGGACGGGCGCTATGCGAGCAAGCTGGAAGGTTTGCGCCTAGAGCTCTCGGAGTTCGGCTATATGCGCCGGCGTGTGCAAGTGGAGGTCACTTGGCTGCTGGCCTTGAGTCAAGCCGGGCTTCATGAGTTGCCCAGGTTTGAGGAGGAGGCCCGGCGCTATCTCTTGTCCTTGTTTCTCAAGTTCTCCATGGAGGACGCCCTCGCCATCAAGGACATTGAGAAAACCACCAACCACGATGTCAAAGCCGTGGAGTATTGGATCAAAGCGCAGTTGAGCCACAACACCTTGTCTGCCCAAGCCCAACAAAGCTTGCTCGATGCTGTCGAGTGGGTGCATTTTTCCTTGACCAGTGAAGACATCAACAACTGCAGCCATGCCTTGATGCTCCAAGCGGCCAGAGATGAGGTGCTCAACCCAGCCTTGTTGCGCGTGACGGCTTTGTTGCGCGAGATGGTGAAGAACTTTGCCCACGTGCCCATGCTCTCGAGAACCCATGGACAAACAGCCTCCCCCACGACCGTGGGCAAAGAGATGGCCAATGTGTTGGTGCGCTTGGAGCGCGCCCTTGAGCGCTTGGGTCGCATTGAGTTGCGCGCCAAAATGAATGGCGCGGTGGGCAACTACAACGCACAGGTGGTGGCCTATCCCGAGGTCGACTGGCAGCAGCTGGCCCAGCAGGTGATTGAGGGCCCTGTGGTGGTGGCGGGGCTCGCGCCTGAGCGGGTGGGGCTGGGTCTGCATTTCCAAGCCTACAGCACACAAATTGAGCCGCACGACACCATGGCCGAGGTGTTTGATGCCTTGGCCCACCTCAACGTCATTGCAATCGACTGCTGTCGTGATTTGTGGGGCTATATTTCTTTGGGTTACTTCAAGCAGCGCTTGAAAGAAGGCGAAATTGGCTCGTCCACCATGCCCCACAAAGTCAACCCCATTGATTTTGAAAACGCCGAAGGCAATTTAGGCTTGGCCAATGCGCTGCTGCGCCACATGAGTGACAAGCTGCCCATTTCTCGTTTTCAGCGGGACTTGAGTGACAGCACGGTCATTCGAAATGTGGGGGTGGCTTTGGGGCACGCCTTGCTGGCGTATCAATCCTTGGCCGCGGGGCTGCAAAAGCTCGAAATCAATGAAGAGCGACTCGCCGAGGACTTGGGCGCGGCGTGGGAGGTGCTCGCCGAGCCCATCCAAACTGTGATGCGCCGATATGGTTTGACGGGTGCCTATGAGCAGCTCAAGGCGCACACGCGCGGTAAAAAAGTCACCCAGGAAGATCTCCACGGATTGATTGCGCAATTGGCCATTCCCCAAGACGCCAAAGACCGCTTGCTCGCCTTGTCGCCCGAGCGCTACATTGGCTTGGCTGAGCAGTTGGCGCTGGAGTCGCTCGTGACACCGCAGCAAGTCCGTGCGTCGGCGCCGGGCGGCTTGAGCCCCATCACCTCAAAATCCTAAAACGCCAAAGCCCAAGGCTTTAAGTTTGAGGGTTGGGTTGGCGCTCTCGCACGCGCTCGGCATAGCGGTTAAAGCGCCAAGCACTTTGCTCCAAGGTGATGCGCCGCCAAGTGCTTCTCTTTTGTGCGGGGTTCATCTCCGTCCAGTGTTGCACCTCTTCAAATGTACGACCACAACCTTTGCAATAGGCATCACCCTGACTGGTTGAGCAAATCGCAATGCAAGGCGTGTCAGGAGTTTGTTCGTACCAGGTGAGCCAAGCCTCGTAGGCTTTAGGGGGGAAACCTGACGTACTGACCTCGTCTTCGTGGTGGTAAATCATCAGGGCATAAACAGTGGCCAAGGCGCGCAAGGGGGCACTGAGCTCAACGCCGTCGGGACTGGGGCTGACCTGGCGCCAATAATTGATGGCCGCTTCGATGTCGGTGATGTGGATGCTTTGCATGGGTCTTGCATCATAGACGCTTCTCAGGACTTTGTCTTTTAACGCCGATGCCACGCTGGGGTGCGCCTGACATGGGCGCTTTGCGCTCCCACGTTATGATGTCGAGACAGCGACAAGGAGACGCGGCATGACAATGCTTTTGAAGTGGGTTTTGAATGCGATGGCACTCATGGCCTTGTGTCAGTTGGACTCGGGTTTGTGGCTCAATGGCTTTGGTGCGGCATTGCTCGCGGCCTTTGTCATCGGGTTTCTCAATATGTTGGTGCGCCCGGTCTTGGTCGTGCTCACTTTGCCCATCACGTTTTTGACCATGGGCTTGTTCCTCTTTGTCATCAACGCGTGGATGTTTTGGTGGGCATCATCCCTGATCCAAGGCTTTGAAGTTGACCATTTCTCTGACGCCCTCCTGGGCTCCTTGCTCTACAGCGCTTGGGGTCTGGTGCTCAACTCAGTGCTGGAGTGATTGTTCGCGCCGCTTGGCCAAGAGTTCACGCAGTCGGGTATCGATGATGGAGGCTTGCATCTCTTGCGCCCGAGTCAAACCGGCGCCTTTGGCCAGTTGCTTGGCCAAGTTTTGAGCCGCAATCAGGCGGTCCACTGCCGCATTGAAATCAAACTTGACGGCGAAAGACTCGGCCAATGAGCGAGTTGAGCCGAGCATGTCCTCGCTCATGCGTTGCGCTTGGGACAGCAACTCCCAGGCCTGGGCATCTTGCGGGTGCATGACCACCCACTCATGCAATTCATTCACGCTCAAGGCAGCCAGGCCCGTGCTGGCCGAGGCGCTCGCGCCAAGTGCGAGCGCTTTGGCGTCGATTTGAAGGCGCGCTTCACACAAGAAAAACAATCGCGCCCGCGTGTGTGCCAGCGGCTCTAGCAGGGCTCGGGCTTGTTCAGGGTCTTTGCTGAGCAAGGCCACCTCGGCTCTCAATAGCGTCAAGTGCATCTGGGCCGACGTTTCAGACGCGCCCATCACCCAAGACTGTAGGGCCTGGAGCAGACGCTGTGTGGTTTTGAAGTCGCCCATGCGAGCGCTCGCCAACACGCCGGCGTAGAGCGCGCCAATGCGTGCGCTCAAGGGGTTCTGAGCCTGCAACAAGGCTTGCTCGGCCACCAGCACTTGTAAGCGCCAAGCCTCTTGCTGCGTTCGGGTGAGAACGCGTGCACGCGCGGCCATCATGAGGTGAGACCAGTTGCGCTCAGCGCTGTTGATGCTCACCAAGTTCGATTCACTGCCCAAACTTCTGGACTGCATGTCAGCGATGCGCTCGGTGGTGAGGGGGTGAGAGCGCAAATAAGGATACTGACCATTGTCATTGAAGCGCGAGCCTTGTTGCAGTTTTAAAAACATGCTGGCAAACCCCGCGCCTTCAAAGCCGGCTTGGGTCATCACGCCGTAGCCCACCCGGTCAGCTTCGCGCTCCATGTCTCTGGAAAAATTGAGTTGGTTTTGCGTCGTGACAGCCTGCCCGCCCACCATCAATGCGCTTGCTGCATTGGGGCTCTTGCTCGCGGCCAATACCCCCAAGAGCATGGCGCCCAACAAGAGGGGGGTTTGCTGGGACTGCTGGGCAAACAGTCGCGACAAATGGCGCTGGGTCATGTGACTGAGTTCATGCGCGAGCACCGACGCCAATTCGTCTTGGTTGGCAACCACACCGATGAGCCCGAGGTGAACCCCCATATAGCCCCCGGGCAGCGCGAAGGCGTTGATGCTGGGGTCTTTGATGAGAAGCACTTGCCAGGCAAAGCGCTGCAGCATGTCCGGGGACAACTCACCACGCAGACTGGCGGCTTGGATCAAGGGCTGCCAAGTGGACTGGATGTAGTCATTGAGAACGGCATCTTCGGCGTAATCGGGATCGCGAAAAATTTCATGAACCACCGAGTCTCCAAGGCGTTTTTCTTCCCCCAAGCCCATCTCTGAGCCGTCGCCCAGGCTGGGCAGTTGTTCGTCCAGTCGCGGCTTGTTGGTGTTGGGACGCGGGCGCATCAAGGGCGGGGAGGTCCGCGCGTCGCCGTTGGTGTTGGTGTTGGTGTTGCTGTTGCTGCTGGTGCTGGTGCTGGTGTTGCCTTGTGGCCAACAACTGGGTGAGGCGCCAAGGCCCAGCACCAGAGCGCTCACACCCAACACGCGCGCCCAGCCAGGGCGAGTGTGCGAGGTGGGGGGTGGCGTCAGGACGGTCGAATTCAAAGCATTCAAAGCAAATCAAGCATTCAAGGCGGTTCTTGTCCCATGGAGGGCCGACAACGTGCACCAGCACACCTCAAGAGGCCCAAGGGGTGAATCCCTTGGGCTGCGTTTGCGCCGGTCAATGCCGGTGCCTATGCCAACTGCTCCAAGACGACGTATCATCTCACACCCATGTTAACGCTTTACCAAGAGGATCCCGATGTCACTGACCCATTTTGATGAACAAGGCCTAGCCCACATGGTGGATGTGCAAGGCAAAGCACCCACCCACCGTGTGGCGCTGGCCAGTGGCTTTATTGGCATGAAGGCCCAGACCTTGAACTTGATTCGTCTGGGCACGGCGAGCAAGGGCGATGTTTTGGGTGTCGCGCGCATCGCAGGCATCCAAGCGACCAAAAAAACAAGCGACTTGATCCCCTTGTGTCACCCACTCGCCCTCACCCATGTGGCGTTGGAGTGGTTGGTGGTGGACGAGCCGCAAGCCTCGCGTTTTGGTCTGGTGTGTCGCGTCACGGCGGAAACCGTGGGACCCACTGGGGTTGAAATGGAAGCCCTCACGGGGGTTCAAGTGGCGCTTTTGACGGTGTACGACATGTGCAAAGCGGTCGACCGCGGCATGGTCATGGGTGACGTGCGTTTGCTTGAAAAAAAAGGCGGGCGATCGGGCCATTTTGTGGCCGAACCCGAGACTCACTCTCCTTGAATGCTCAGCCGCACAGGCACCAGAGGTCAAAAAAAGGGCTCCGTGGAGCCCTTTTGCGTGAAGTAAAACTGCTGAGCCGCTTTATTCCTCGGGGCTGTCAAGCTTTTTTTGCTGCGCTTTGTTTTTCAAGGTGTGCCCCAACAGCACCACCGCTGCAGCACACAAGGCCGGCACGCCATACTCGAAGAGGGGGTTGCCCAGCACCAAGGGCTTGATGGCCGCATCGTTGACCGCGGCTTCTCCGGCCACCCAGCCGATCAAGGCCGCACCCAGGGTGACCAAGATGGGAAAGCGTGTCATGACGGTGATCATGAGAGAGGAGCTGAACACCACCACGGGGATGCTGATGGCCAGGCCCAAAATCAGCAAGGTCATGTCACCCTTGGCGGCCGTGGCCACACCAATCACATTGTCCAAACTCATGACCAGGTCGGCAATCAAAATGGTGCGAATCGCGGCCATGAGACTGGCGTACTCTTTTTCCTCATCATCATCGCCGTCTTCTTCGACCAGCAAGGTGACCCCAATCCACAACAAGAGCGCACCACCGATGAGTTGCAAATACGGCATCGCCATCAATTGGGCGGCCACGATGGTGAGGATCACCCTCAGGAGGACGGCTGCACCAGAGCCCCAAACGATGGCCAGTTTTCTCTCTCTGGGCGGCAAGCTTCTGGCGGCCAAGGCAATGACCACCGCGTTGTCGCCGGACAAGACAACGTTGATCCAAATGATCTTGAGCAAATTGATCCAAAAATCAGCGAGTTCAAATTGTGACATGAAGTCCATGTGATCGATCCCTTAGAAAAAAGAGGTGTCTGGTTGAATAAATCAGCTCACCCGAGTGTAAACGCCCAAGCCGCGGTGCCCAGAGAGCTCACGCGCGAGCAGCCGAGCAAACCATTCGCACGCGTGCCTCGGCGATGCTCGGCACGATCGCCGCGCTGGCGGACAAGGACACGACGCTGGTGCTCGACGCGTTCAGCCACGCGTGCATCTTGGACGGCGCGTTCCTCGCGGCCG
>CAISQQ010000322.1 GCA_903887655.1 uncultured Burkholderiales bacterium | reverse complement strand
TTTCTGATCGGCAAAGTTGAGTTATCGGTCGCCATGCCGTGTCGCCCGATCAACGTTTCTATTTTCCCCTGATTTTTAAGAGAACTTGATGAAAATTCACGAATACCAAGGCAAAGAAATTTTGCGACAGTTTGGCGTCCCGACTCCAAGGGGCATCGCGGCCTTTACCGTACAAGAAGCCGTGGAAGCCGCGCAAAAGTTGGGCGGCCCTGTGTGGGTGGTCAAAGCGCAAATTCACGCCGGGGGTCGCGGCAAGGGCGGCGGCGTCAAGTTGGCGCGCTCGATCGATGAAGTGCGCCAACTCGCCTCTGAAATCTTAGGCATGCAACTCGTCACCCACCAAACCGGGCCCTTGGGTCAAAAGGTTCGCCGCTTGTTGATCGAAGAAGGCGCCGACATCAAAAAAGAATATTACGTCTCCGTGGTCACCGACCGGGCCTCCCAAAAAGTGGTGATGATGGGGTCTTCCGAAGGCGGCATGGACATCGAGGAAGTGGCGCACTCAACGCCAGAAAAAATCATCAAAGTGTTCATCAACCCCATCGATGGCCTGTCTGACGAGCAAGCCCTGGGGCTTGCCCACGGCATGGGCGTGCCCGCTGCCAGCGCCCCAGAAGCGGCCAGCGTCATGCAAAAGCTCTACCAAGCCTACATGCAAACCGACTCTTCCCTGGCCGAGATCAACCCCTTGATTTTGCAAGGCGACGGCCACATCAAGGCCTTGGACGCGAAATTCAACTTTGACCCCAACGCTCTGTTTCGCCACCCCGAAATTGTGGCCTACCGCGATTTGGACGAGGAAGATCCCGCCGAGATTGAGGCGAGCAAGTTTGACTTGGCCTACATCAGCTTGGATGGCAACATCGGCTGCTTGGTCAATGGTGCGGGCTTGGCCATGGCCACCATGGACACCATCAAGCTGTTTGGCGCGGAGCCGGCGAATTTTCTGGATGTCGGTGGCGGCGCAACCCCAGAGAAGGTCACCGAGGCCTTCAAAATCATGCTCAAAAACCCCAAAGTCAAGGCGATTTTTGTCAACATCTTTGGCGGCATCATGCGCTGCGACACGATCGCAACGGGCGTCATCACCGCTTGCAAAGCGGTCAACCTGAGCGTGCCTTTGGTGGTTCGCATGAAAGGCACCAACGAGGAATTGGGCAAATCCATGCTCGCTCAATCAGGCCTGCCCATCATCAGCGCCGACACCATGGCCCACGCCGCCCAGCAAGTCGTCGCCGCCGTCAAATAAGCCCCAAGGTTCGCATCATGTCTATTTATATCAATCAACACACCAAAGTCATCACCCAAGGCATCACCGGCAAGACCGGCCAATTCCACACGGAAAAATGCCAAGAATACGCCAATGGGCGTGAATGTTTTGTTGCCGGCGTGAACCCCAAAAAGGCCGGCGAAAAGATCTTCAACATCCCCATCTACGCCTCTGTCCAAGAAGCCGCCGCGGAAACCGGTGCCACCGTCTCCGTCATCTACGTCCCCCCCGCAGGTGCAGCGGCGGCGATTTGGGAAGCGGTCGAAGCCCACTTGGATTTGGTCATTTGCATCACCGAGGGCATCCCCGTGCGTGACATGCTGGAAGTGCGCAACAAAATGAAGGCCAAGGAAGCCGCTGGTGGCAAGAAGACCTTGCTGCTGGGCCCCAATTGCCCAGGCCTCATCACCCCCGACGAGATCAAGATCGGCATCATGCCCGGTCACATTCACAGGAAAGGCCGCATTGGCGTGGTCTCGCGCTCAGGGACCTTGACCTATGAAGCTGTGGCACAAGTCACCGAAATTGGTTTGGGCCAGTCCTCAGCGGTGGGCATTGGCGGCGACCCCATCAATGGACTCAAACACATCGATGTCATGAAAGCCTTCAATGACGACCCGGACACCGATGCGGTCATCATGATTGGGGAGATCGGCGGACCCGACGAAGCCGAGGCCGCCCGTTGGTGCAAAGACCACATGAAAAAACCCGTCGTGGGCTTCATCGCTGGTGTCACAGCGCCTGCGGGCAAGCGCATGGGTCACGCCGGCGCCTTGATCTCGGGCGGGGAAGACACCGCCGATGCCAAGTTGGCCATCATGGAAGCGTGTGGCTTTAAAGTCACCAAAAACCCCTCCGAGATGGCCGCCTTGTTAAAGGCCATGCTTTAACCGCTCCAAGCAACGGCTTGCGCCTTGGGGG
>CAISQQ010000321.1 GCA_903887655.1 uncultured Burkholderiales bacterium | reverse complement strand
TGGGCATCGGTAAAGACCACACCCTGTTTGCTTTGGTGGACGGGCATGTGAGCTTCAGCACCCGTGGTGCTTTGAACAAACACATGGTAGACATCACTCCAGTTTGAACCAAACCTGGGGCGAAGGCCGCATCGGTCATGATTTAGCCCCGCTGGTCGGGGCTAATTTATTGGGTGAATTTTTTCTCTACCCATGAATCAGCTTTGTGAGGATCTCCGTGATGAAGCTGACGGGTGGAGCTTTCTTCGACCCAGCCGAAAAGCAAAGGCTTTGTGCCAAGAGTTGAGCAAACAAAATCATGAAATTTGTTGACGAAGCCATCATCGACATCGCCGCGGGCGATGGGGGGAATGGCTGTGTGTCATTTCGTCATGAAAAGTACAAAGAATTTGGCGGCCCCAATGGTGGAGACGGCGGTCGCGGTGGCCACGTCTATGCCATGGCCGATGTGAGTCTCAATACCTTGGTGGATTTCCGTTTTGCCAGGCGCCATGAGGCCAAGCGCGGGCAGCATGGCATGGGTTCTGACATGTTTGGTGCTGCAGGAGATGACATTGTTCTCAAAATGCCGGTGGGCACCATCATTGCAGACGCCGAAACAGGCGAAGTCTTGCACGAGCTCTTGACACCAGGTGAGCTCATCATGGTGGCCAAGGGAGGTGAGGGTGGATTTGGCAATATGCGCTTTAAGAGCTCCATCAACCGCGCGCCACGACAAAAAACACCCGGCGAGCTGGGTGAAAAGCGACTCGTCAAACTCGAGCTCAAGGTCTTGGCCGATGTGGGCCTTTTGGGGATGCCCAATGCGGGCAAGTCCACCTTGATCACGGCCATCTCCAATGCCCGCCCCAAAATTGCCGATTATCCTTTCACCACCTTGCACCCCAATTTGGGTGTGGTTCGTGTGGGTCCGAGCCAAAGCTTCGTGGTGGCCGATGTGCCCGGTTTGATCGAAGGTGCCTCTCAGGGTGCGGGTCTTGGGCATCAATTCCTGCGGCATTTACAGCGCACCAGACTGTTGTTGCATTTGGTGGACATGGCACCCTTTGATGACGCGGTGGATCCAGCAAAACAAGCCAAGGCGATTGTTGCTGAGCTCAAAAAGTACGACCCCAAGTTGTTTGCCAAGCCCAGGTGGTTGGTCCTCAATAAGATGGACATGGTGCCCAAAGACGAGCGCGCTGAGCGCGTGAGTAAGTTTTTGAAAGCGTTCAAGTTCAACGGGCCCGTATTTCAAGTCTCGGCCCTGAGCAAAGACGGTTGCGACCATTTGGTGAAGGCTGTTTTTGAGCACATCAAGTCCATCCAAGTCGCCCAAGCCGAGCCCGAGTACGTGGATCCTCGATTTGTGCCCGGTCTGGAATTGAGCGCATCAGGGATTCAAGAAAAAACCAAAACGATCAAGACAGCAGCGAGAGCCCCGAGCAAAAAAAGTTCAGTGTCGCAAACCGCCTCCGCCAAGCCGATCCTTGACAAGGTCGCGACCCCAAAAACAGGGGTGAAAAAGTCAGCCAGTCCCAAAGTCGTTGCCAAAAAAGTCACCGCCAAGAAGGCTCCTGCCAAAAAGCTTGCTGTCAAAAGTTCAGGACTCAAAGCCGCTAAGCCTCAGTCGGCCCAGGTCAAACCATCGGTTGGCAAAAAAGCTCCTGCTAAAAAAGCTCCTGCTAAAAAAGCTCCCGCTAAAAAAGCCCCTGCTAAAAAGACCCCGGTCAAAAAGTCGACCAACCCCCGTGGTGGTCGTTCATAGCCCTGCGGCTGATGAGACCGCCACTTATTTGTGCGTTCGTTTTCCACCCCTTGATCTTATGCCTTCCCTAAACTCAGTCAATTTGTTGGGACCCGATGAGATGCTGAGAGAGCGTGCGCGCGGTGCGATTGCGCTGTCACGGCGTTGGGTGGTCAAAGTGGGTTCAAGTTTGGTCACCAACGAGGGTCGCGGGCTCGATGAGAAAGCCATCGGCGAGTGGTGCCGTCAAATGGCTTTGTTGATCAAACCAAAAGCGGGTTCAGGTCAAGCGCCGCTTGAAATCATCATGGTCTCTAGCGGTGCAGTGGCAGAGGGCATGAAGCGCTTGGGCTGGAGCTCACGCCCGAGCGCCATCCATGAGCTGCAAGCGGCTGCAGCTGTGGGTCAAATGGGTTTGGCCCAGATTTATGAGACCAAGCTCAAAGAAAACGGGCTGGGCAGCGCGCAAGTACTCCTCACCCACGCCGACTTGGCCGATCGCGAGCGCTATCTCAACGCCAAGTCCACCTTGCTCACCTTGCTCAAACACGGTGTGTTGCCCGTGATCAATGAAAACGATACCGTGGTCAATGACGAGATCAAGTTCGGTGACAATGACACCTTGGCCTCGCTCGTGGCCAATTTGGTCGAGGCCGATGCGCTCATCATCTTGACGGACCAAGCGGGCCTGTATGACTGTGATCCTCGCTCCAATGCGCAGGCTCAATTCATCGAGTGTGCGCTCGCTGGGGACGCCATGCTGGAGGGCATGGCGGGTGGAGCAGGCTCGAGTATTGGCAAGGGTGGCATGATCACCAAGGTGTTGGCTGCCAAACGCGCGGCCAGCTCTGGCGCCTCCACCGTCATTGCGTGGGGGCGTGAGTCTGACGCATTGCTCAGACTTGCCAGTGGCGAGCGCTTGGGCACACTGCTGTGGGCAAGCACACCCAAGTTACAGGCCAAAAAGCAATGGATGGCCGATCACCTGCAATTGAAAGGCTCTTTGCTGATCGATGCGGGTGCCGCGAGCAAACTCAAAGGCGGCGGCAGCTCCTTGTTGCCCATCGGTTTGGTGGGGGTTGAGGGCGATTTCTCCAGGGGAGAGGTGGTGGCCATCAAAGACCCCGATGGGCAAGAGCTCGCGCGCGGGCTCGCCAACTACGCCAGCGCCGAAGCCCGGCTGCTTTGCAAAAAACCCTCCAGCGATTTCGAGTCTATTTTGGGCTACACCGCCGAAGATGAGATCGTGCATCGCGACAACATGGTGCTCATGCGTTGAGCACGCCGCCGTTGCCGCAGACTTCAGCGCTCAAACGAGCCATCAGGCGGCAGATCGATGTGCTTGGCCATGGTGTAGGGAGAGCGCACTCCCAAAGAAGGGCTGAGCGAGAGGTCGGTGGGTAAAGCAGATTCCTCATGGGCGCCAATGGAGGACACCTCTTGGGTATCCTCTTCCAAGCCAGACGGTCGCACGCGCTGTGAGAACTCTCGGGAGGGCCGTGTTCGATGAGAGTGGTTATTGGGCTCCAGGCGAGGCAAAAAACGCTGCAGCTCATTGAGGGCGGCTTCATAGACACCGCGCTTGAACTCCACCACCACCTCGAGTGGCACCCAAAAATCATTCCAGCGCCAAGCGTCAAACTCAGGGTGATTGGTCGCCCTCAAGTTGAGTTGCCAGTCTTGAGCCACCAATTGCAACAAAAACCAAATTTGTTTTTGTCCCTTGTAGTGCCCTCTGGCATCGCGTCTAATATAACGGTCTGGCACTTCATAGCGCAACCAATCTCGGGTTCGGGCGAGAATACGCACATGGTCGGGCATGAGCCCAACTTCTTCGTGCAATTCCCGAAACATGGCTTGCTCTGGGCTTTCGCCCTTGTCAATGCCGCCTTGTGGAAATTGCCAACTGTGACTGCGTATTCGTTTACCCCAAAAAACCTGATTTCGATGATTCACTATGATGATGCCAACATTGGGCCTAAAGCCGTCTCTGTCAAGCATAATCAACTCTCAAATTTTTCAATTGAGTTGATTATGCACAGTCCCCCCATTTGATCAAGGGGGGTGTTGCGAATTTTTTCAATTCAATGCTTGAATCATGCTTATTTTTGTCAATTAACCAGGGAAACCCTCGCGCGCTATGAAAGCCTCTCAATTCCTCGTCTCCACACTCAAAGAAGCCCCCCAGGACGCTGAAATCGTCTCTCATCAGTTGATGATTCGCTCGGGGATGATCAAAAAGCTGGGGGCCGGTATCTACAGCTACATGCCCATGGGATTGAGGGTGATTCGCAAAGTCGAGGCCATCATTCGTCAAGAAATGGAGAGGGCCGGCGCCATTGAGCTCACCATGCCGCTTGTGCAACCAGCCGAGCTCTGGCAGGAGACCGGGCGTTTTGAAAAAATGGGTCCAGAGCTTTTGCGCATCCGCGATCGCCACGAGCGTGATTTTGTCATCCAACCCACCTCCGAGGAGGTGGTCACCGATATCGCGCGCCAAGAAATCAAGAGCTACAAACAGCTGCCCAAGAATTTTTATCAAATCCAAACCAAATTCAGAGATGAGCGACGTCCTCGTTTTGGTCTCATGCGCGGGCGCGAGTTCATCATGAAAGATGCCTACAGCTTTGATGCTAGTCCTGAGAAGGCAAGAGAGAGTTATGCCACCATGGCGAGCGCTTATCGGCGCATTTTTGATCGTTTTGGCTTGCAATACCGCGCCGTGGCTGCTGACAGTGGCGCTATTGGTGGTGATTTGAGTGAAGAGTTTCAGGTGATCGCTGCAACCGGTGAGGACGCCATTGTGTTTTGTGCACAAAGTGACTATGCAGCCAATATGGAAAAAGCCCAAGCCCTGGCGCCAAGACACGCGCGTGCTCAGGCCACACGGCCTCTTGCGCGTGAGGCCACCCCCTCGCAAACCACCTGTGAGGAGGTCGCGGCTTTGTTGGGCGTGCCTTTGCAGCAAACTGTCAAGTCCTTGATCTGGGTGCATGAACAAAGTGGCGAGAGTGGAGCGCCAGCGCCTGAGTTTTTCATGGTGCTCCTGCGCGGGGACCATGAGCTCAATGAAGTGAAACTGGCCAAAGTGCCTCACTTCGCGCAAGGCCAACTTCGGCTCGCCCATGCCAAAGAGATTGAGGGCTTGTTTGGATGTGGACCTGGGTTTTTGGGCCCGGTAGGCCGACCCCAAGGCATGCACCTCTTGGTGGACCGCGACGCAGCGCTCATGTCCGACTGGGTCTGTGGAGCCAATGAGGCTGGATTTCACCTCTCAGGCGTGAACTGGGAAAGAGACTTGGCCTTGCCCCTGCCTGAGGAGGTCTATGACTTGAGAAACGTGGTGAGCGGGGATCTCTCGCCTTGTGGTCAAGGCACCCTGAGCATCGAGCGGGGTATTGAGGTGGGTCATATTTTTTACTTGGGCACCAAATACTCCAAGGCCATGAATGCGACGTTCTTGGATGTCAACGGCAAACCCCAAGCCATGGAGATGGGTTGTTATGGCATTGGTGTCACGCGTTTACCGGCGGCGGCCATTGAACAAAATCACGATGACAAGGGCATGATTTGGCCCGAGTCGATTGCCCCTTTTGTGTTGGTTATCTGCCCCATTGGGATGGACCGCAGTGAGGAGGTGAGGGTGCAGGCACATGCCCTGTATGAGCAGGCTGTGGAGCTCGGTTGGGACGTGATGCTCGATGACCGTGGAGAGCGCCCTGGTGTCATGTTCGCCGATTGGGAGCTCATCGGTGTGCCCCACCGATTGGTGGTGTCCGATCGAAGCCTGAAGTCAGGGGTCGCTGAGTACCAGCATCGCCGCGATCCCCAAGCCACTGAGTTGCCCTTGGGGGAGGTGATCTCGTTTTTAAGCGGGAAAATTCAGCACTAAAGACGCCAAGCGCTTTGGCGTGGGTTGCGATTTGGAGAGTGATGCCCCTGAGACTGGCCTGCGCCATTGAGTCATGGGGACTTTGAGCGTTGGCGCTTGGGCAAAAGCGCTTGGCCCGAAGCGTCTTGGGCTTAGGCCTTGAGCACTTGGGTGAGCTCACCCGACTCAAACATCTCCATCATGATGTCGGAGCCACCAATGAATTCGCCCTTGACGTAGAGTTGTGGAATGGTGGGCCAGTTGCTGTACTCTTTGATGCCCTGGCGAATTTCAGGTTCTTCTAAAACGTTGATGGTTTTGAGTCCCTTGACATCCACCCCGGAGGCCTTGAGAACTTGGATCGCTCGCCCTGAGAAACCGCACTGGGGGAAATTGGCATCTCCCTTCATGAAAAGCACCACGTCGTGGTTTTTAACCAATTGATCAATTTGGGTCTGTACGTTATCCATGGCTTGGGCACTCCAAAAACGGTAAAAACGTGCTGCCTTGTCAGGCCCCTCGGGTCTTGAGCCACTGAAGAACTTGAGCGACAACACTGGAATGGTTGATTTTATGCCATGTTTGGGCGTTGCGCGCCGGTGCAGCGCGGGATGCCCGCGAGGTCAGGGCGGGTAAGGATGTTCAAGTAGCCCCACTGCGCCAGGGTCGACTGCACCCGCTCATGTTGGTCATGACCGTGCTCCAACAGCAGCCATCCCTGGGGCTGGAGGTGCTCGAGCGCCGTCTTGGCAATGTGGCGGATGTCGGCCATGCCACCCTCGGCACTGACCAAGGCACTCAAGGGTTCATGGCCCAATTTGGCAAGATGGGGGTCGCCTGGGGCAATGTAGGGCGGG
>CAISQQ010000320.1 GCA_903887655.1 uncultured Burkholderiales bacterium | reverse complement strand
GTATTTCCGATTGCGCCCACGCCTTTTTTTGACGATGGCCGTATCGACACCGATTCGATTGACCGTTTGGCCGATTTCTATGTCGCATGCGGTGCCACAGGGCTCACGGTGCTCGGTCAAATGGGCGAAGCTCCAAAGCTCACCCATGCGGAGAGTGTGGCCATCACCGCCCAATTCATTCGCCGCACTCCTGGGCTCCCTGTGGTGGTGGGGGTGACATCACCGGGTTTTGCGTCCATGAAAGCCCTGGCCCAAGAGGTGATGGGCCTGGGTGCGGCTGGCGTCATGATTGCGCCCCCCAACACCTTGCGCACGGATGAACAAATCATCACCTATTACAAGCAAGCGAGCAAGGCCATTGGTGAGGACATCCCGATTGTGCTTCAAGACTATCCGCTGTCTTTTTTCGTGCAAATCAGCCCCAGCGTGATTCGCACCATGGCCCAAGAGATCGCCGCCATTCAGATGATCAAACACGAGGACTGGCCAGGTCTTGAGAAGATCTCCGCGCTTCGAGGCTATGAAGCCGATGGCTCGATGCGGCACTTGGCGATATTGTGTGGCAACGGTGGGCTCTTCTTGGATTTTGAGATGAGCCGAGGGGCTGATGGCTCCAACACGGGTTACTGCTTTCCTGACATGCTGTGTGATGTGGTGCGTCTACAAGAGGCGGGTGAGCGCGATCAAGCCCATGATTTGTTTGACGCGCATTTGCCACTTTTGCGCTATGAACAACAACCTGGCACAGGGATGGCGGTTCGTAAATACGTGCTCTTTAAGCGTGGTTTGCTTAGCAGCGACGCACAGCGCGCGCCTGGCGGTAAACTCAACGCGACCTCTCGACAAGAAGTCGACTATTTGCTCCAAAGACTCGCCAAGAAGGACCCCAGAGCCCACGTGGGTTGAATGAAGGGTTGGGGCTCGGCAGCACAGTTAGCGCGTTCATGGTGGATGACGAGTCGCCTGGGGTCAACGCGCTTGGTGTGCGCTCTCGCCAAGAGTCGGTTCGTCACACCCACGACTGCGGTTGATCGTTGTCTCAGCAACGGGATGCTTGGCGTTGGGTGCAACAGTGCTGGGTAAAAATAGGGGCGTTGTCAACAAGCGCGTGAGCTCACCCATGAGGCCCCAGCGTTGTTGTCAGCGTTTAAAGTTCAGGTTTGGGCGCGGGGTCTTGGGGTGACCATTGATGGGAGGGTGTGGAGCTGATCAGGTTGGACCAAGCGCTGGGTTTGCTTTTGATTGCTGTCTTCGTTTTAGGCGCGCGTGTGCTGGCGCCTTTGCGTTTTTTCTCGGCGTGGCTGGCGGCAGTGGATGTTGATTTGGGTTGAGTTGGCGTCTTCATGGGTCGTGCTTTTGTATGAACGCACTATAGTTTAGTTTTTCAAATTATCCAACTGTATTAACCGTAAAACGTGTAGACCGCATGCAAGTTCGTTTGGCCATTGGGCGAGAATAAACGCCGCTCCTAGTTCAAATCTGTTGCTGTTGAACCCATTCTTTTTTCGAGCATCTTTAACCATCGCGTCGCCTCATGCTCGACGCACTCGTGCAGACTTTATTTTTGATTCGACAGCCAATTTTTCATCTGCTGTCGTATTTTTTCGGTGAAGCTCATGGCGTTGCTGCTGGCGTGTGTACTCCCCCGCTGAGCGGGGTCGATGGGGTGCATGCCGTGTTTTGTCGGGGCCATGTCAGGGTGTGAATTCAATTGAGTGGATTGTGCTTTTGCGGGCGAGTCGTTTGTCGCCGTGGAGTCGCGCTTCTTGTCGAGGCTCAACAACAGGGGGGTGTGCGAGGTGTTGTCTTGCGATTTCTCGAGTGAGTGTTCAACTGAGTGATGAACTGAGTGTTCAGTCGACTGTTCATTCTTGGTCTCAATCCCAAAGGTGGTCTGGTGCTCGGGTTGAGTCTCGAGTGGAGTGTCAACCCAAGCGCTCTGGATGGCGCCATCCTCTTGGGCTTTTAGGCACAAGACTTCCTCGAGCCAGTCGCAGACTTCAGTTGACCAACGCACGGGATGGGTGGCGCCGTTGTTGGTGAAGAGATGCAGTGCGGGAACACAGACTTGAAACTGGTGTGCAGCAGCCCCTCCACAAATCGGACTGCGTGCGTTGTGGATCAAGAAAACATCACCGTGAAAGTTTTTCATCAAGCGTTCAAAGTGCATGCCCGCCCAATCGTAGTCGTATTCCAAATCAAAGTGGTTTTTGGAGCCCACATCGTCGATGGCGCGTGGGTCGATGCGCTGGTCCGGTGGTTTTCTGGATATTTCCAGTTTGTAGTTTTCTAAGTCAATGTCTTTGTAGAGGCCATAGATAGACCACCACGACAAACTCACTCCAATGTCGTTGAAGATGAGACCTTGGATTTCAAACGTCAAAATTTGAGCCAAGTGCATTGACAAAATACCACCCATGCTGGTGCCCACCAAATACATCTGCGTGCTCGGTGGTGAAACTTGTTCTTGGCGTCTTGCCCCGATGAACTCAACCAAATCGTCCAGGTAGATGGACATGCTGTAGTGGCGGTTCACCTCCAGTCGATCCGACGCGCCTCGACCACAATAATCGAGTGTGATCACGCGACAACTCTCGACCTTCTGAGCCAAGGACAACAAGGGCGCAAACACATCACGCGTCTCCAATAGACCCGGCAAGCAAATCAACAGCGTCGTCGACTCGATGGACCCCGCCTCGCTGTAAGCCAAGCGGCGAGGCACGGTGACATGCTGGAGTTCATGGAAACGGTGGGTTGGCATCATGGGGGTGGTGGGCAAAGGCAACATCCGATTGAATCTGCAACATGTTGCACAGTCATGTCTTGTGAACGGCGTGTCAGGGTCATGAATTTGACACATGGGCGTTTTAGAGTCAGTGCAAACAAGTGACATACCCCTTCACGGTACGAATTACAAAATTGAGTGGTCTGAGTGGTCTGAGTGGTTGGATTTGCATTCCTTTGAGGAGTTTGCCAATGGACACGTCAGTTTCTTCGATTCAAGAAGCCGCCAGAGGGGCTGGCCTTGCCCTCTGGAAGAGTAGTTTCTCTAGGCCATTACACCACCTATTTAAACCCCGCCCTTGTAACGCTCTTGGGCTGACCCCAAACACTTGGGTGGACTCGACTGGGTCTGGGCCAAGGTCTGTCGGCGCAGCCCCAGTTCATCCCCTGACGCCCACAGGCCATCGAGTTGTGCTGATGTTGAGTGCCATCGACCCAGACCTTCAGACCCCTTTCGTGTGAGTTTTCTTTTTTTCATCAACCCCAAGGGAGTGCCATCATGAATGAATCTGTCCAACCGCAAGTCCAAGAGTTTTCCGAGGAGGAATACGACGATTTGTTTGAGTCCGTGGGTGAAAGCCACCGCATGGCTTCATTCCATTTCAAGGAAGCGTCCAAACAGCACGAACTCGCAGCGTCTGCTTTTGATCTCGGAGACCACACCGCTTGCGATATGCATGCCTTCATGGCTTACCGCCATCAACTCAATGCGGTGCAGTATGCGGAGATTGCCGTGATGGAAATTCAAGGCTTGGACGAGATCGAGGAGTAAAGCTGCGGTTTTTTAACTCTGCGCTGCGATGGGGGTCGCAGCGGAGTTGCAAATGGGGGCGACGTCGGATGTCGTCCCCTTTTTGTCGTGGGTGCATGGTTTCCCGGCGTCTCGAGGACATGCCTCAAGCGTCAACAGGAGTGGTATTTATCATGAAAAACCACCTTTGTCGCGATTTTTCTAAGACAATGATTT
>CAISQQ010000319.1 GCA_903887655.1 uncultured Burkholderiales bacterium | reverse complement strand
GTGATAATTTGACAACCTCACTCAGTAATTTGGTCAGCACCGATTACGCGCAAACAACGACACAATTGGCCAAGTCACAAATTATTCAACAAGCATCCACAGCCATGCTCGCCCAAGCCAATATCTGCAGTCAACTGGTGTTGAGTTTATTAAAGCACTAGAGAGTGTTCGCGCTAGCCAAACGGCATCAGCACAGTGGGTTTAACTGGTTCGAATGAGCAGTTGTGAAGCGAGTTCGCGCAACGCCGATTTATAAACCGAATCGGGCAATGGGTTCAATGCAGCGATGGCCAAAAGTGCTTGGTCATGGGCCACAGCGCGTGTGGCCTGCATGGCACCGGTGCGCTGGATGACTTCAAGGATGGGCTCGAGTTCAACTTCGGC
Organism: uncultured Burkholderiales bacterium; assembly: GCA_903887655.1. GTDB lineage: Bacteria > Pseudomonadota > Gammaproteobacteria > Burkholderiales > Burkholderiaceae_C > Limnohabitans. The sequence continues at coordinate 1,808 of CAISQQ010000319.1, read as the reverse complement.
ATCCAGTTCGATGGCGTTTTTGATCAGTTGATGCTCGCGTGCATCCGCCCTTTGCATTGCAAAAATGAGAGGCAATGTGGTTTTGCCTTCGCGCAAGTCATCTCCCAGGTTTTTACCCAAAAGTACGCTTTCGCCTTCATAGTCAAGTGCATCGTCAATCACTTGAAAGGCCGTTCCCAAGGCGACTCCATAGTCGGCGCAGGACTGCTGCATGGACGGTGAGCAAGACGCCAAAATGGCAGGCAGTCTGGCACTCGCTTCAAAAAGTTTGGCGGTTTTAGAGCGAATCACTTGTAAATAGTCTTCTTGACTCAGACTGGCATCATGCAAGTTCATGAGTTGCTGCACCTCGCCTTCAGCGATGATGTTGGTGGCATTGGCCAATACTTCCATCACCTGCATATTGCCGCAGTCGACCATCATTTGAAAAGCCCGGGAGTACAAAAAATCACCCACCAAGACGCTGGCTGGGTTGCCAAAAGAGACGTTGGCAGTGGCACGACCTCGGCGCATGGTGGAATCGTCGACCACATCATCGTGCAGCAAAGTCGCCGTGTGGATGAATTCAATGACCGCGGCGATTTCAAAGCGGTTTTCATGCTTGTAGGACAAGGCGCCCGAGATCAAGAGCAACAGGGCTGGGCGAATTCGTTTGCCACCGGCTGAAATGATGTACTTGGCAACTTCGCCAACCAAGGGGACTGCTGAGCTTAAACGCTTAGAGATCACCTCGTCGACATGGTTCATGTCTTGAGCGATCAAAGGCGCGTAGGCGTTGGAAGGGGTTTCGGGAGTCAAGGGTTTTTACCTCTGGGAACTGAACATTATAAAGAATGCTGTCCACCCAGCATTTCACCCCCAGGTTGTCGGAATTTTCAATGCATCGCTGAAACATCAACAACTATGAGTACTAAAGAACTACTTTACGGGTTGATCTTGAATCGCCATGGCATTGTCTTGACTTCAAAGTCACAGTTGACTAGACCCCAAAAGCCTTCGATGCTACAATGGAGAGCTCTGTAAAAATCCTTTTGCAGGGTTCAAAGATTACTCAGTATTCCAAGAGGTCCTTATGTACGCGGTCATAAAAACCGGCGGCAAACAATATCGTGTTGCTGCTGGCGAAAAAATTAAAGTAGAACAGATTGCTGCGGACGTTGGCCAAGAGATTGTGATTGACCAGGTGTTGGCTGTCGGTGACGGCGCCAATCTCAAGGTTGGCACGCCCTTGGTGTCCGGCGCAACAGTCACGGTCACGGTCGTGGCCCATGGTTTGCACGACAAAGTGCGCATTTTCAAAATGCGTCGCCGTAAACACTATCAAAAGCGCCAAGGCCATCGCCAGCAATTCACAGAATTGCACATTGCCTCGATCCACGCTTAAGTCCAAGAAGGAGCATTAGAAATGGCACAGAAAAAAGGCGGCGGCTCGACGCGAAATGGACGTGACTCCAAGCCAAAGATGCTTGGGGTGAAGAAGTTCGGTGGTGAGAACATCACCGCTGGTGCAATCATTGTTCGTCAGCGTGGAACCAAATTCCATCCCGGCGTGAATGTCGGCATTGGCAAAGACCACACGTTGTTTGCTTTGGTCGATGGTCACGTGAGTTTCAGCACCCGTGGTGCATTGAACAAACACATGGTGGACATCACCCCTGTTTGAAACAGATCTGGGGCGACGGCCTATAAGGCCTTGATTTAGCCCCGCTGGTCGGGGCTAAATCGTTTTGGAGCGAACCTTTTCAAGTGGGCTGAAATGCTATCCTTGGCTCCTGAATTTGAATAGTCTGGGGTTCAAGTTTGCCATG
>CAISQQ010000318.1 GCA_903887655.1 uncultured Burkholderiales bacterium | reverse complement strand
CCCGAGACTCGATGATGGCGGGTGTTTTTTGGCGAATTTCTGCGGGACTCAACCCGAGGAGGGTGGCATTCAGCTCGATGTTTTCACGGCCGGTGAAGTCGGGGTTGAAACCCGCGCCAAGTTCTAGCAAGGCGGCAATGCGCCCTTGCACCTGGACCAAGCCTTCAGAGGGTTGCAACACCCCGCAAATGAGCTGCAACAAAGAGGATTTGCCGGCACCGTTGACCCCCACGACACCGAGCACCTCGCCTCTTTTGAGCGCCAAGGACACCGACCTCAAAGACCAAAACTCTGGCGAGGGACTCGGCAACGGGTTCAAGGCCTGAAGGCCATGAGAAGCCGAACCCGAGAGGCGCTGGATAAGGGATCGCCAGCGAGCGAGCAGCACTTGCTTGAGGCGTTCACGAGGACTCGCAAACACCCGGTAGCGCTTACTCACAGCCTGGACCCGGATGGCCCAGTCGCTGACTTCTGGGGGTCTATGACGCTCGGACTGCACGGACTGCACGGACACAAGCCCCGCCAGAGGCACGCTTTTGAGAGCCGGCTCTTGGGGCCCGTTATAAGACATCGGCAAAACCCTCTTGGGTCCAGTCAAAGAACTTCGCACCCACGGCGGCCACAATGACACTGGCCAGGGTGTACCAAGCCCACCCTGAAGCGCTTGGCCACGCTCCTGCAAAGATCACGTGCCGCATCTCCTCCACCACAAAGGTCAAGGGGTTGAGGTAAAGCCAAGCGCCCCATTGGGCCGAAATGGTTTTGAGGGGATACAAAATGGGCGCAGAAAACATCAAGGCCGTCACACCCCAACCCATGATTTGCCCCAAGTCGCGAACATAAACCCCAAGCGCGCCCAGCAGCCACGCCAAACCGAGACTCATGACACACAAGGGCACACAAAGAAGGGGCAAGGTGAGCACGGACCAGTGCAGTGGGGCGCCCACCAGCAAGAGGCCCACGAGGAGGACCGCAGCACTCACGAGCCACTGAAACACCCCGGCAAACACCACCACGGCCGGGAGCACGAGGAGCGGAAAAACCACTTTCTTTACCAAATTGGCTTGTTGGGTCACGACCGAACAGGAGCGCACCAAGACCTCGGCCAAAAACGCGTGCACGATCAGGCCAGTGAACAAAATGATGGCGTACTCGGAGTGCTCTGCGCTCCCGGGTAGGCCTCCCGGTGCGCTGCCAAGCGACCCCACCGCATGCATCTCTTCCCCCCATTGGGCTTTGAACACCACGGAGAACAAAAAGGTGTAGAGCACCACATTGAGCACCGGCGTCAAGAGCGGCCACAGCAGCCCCAAGAACGACCCCTTGTAGCGCATCTGGATATCGCGGCAACCGAGTTGCCACAAGATGCGCCAAAAAGAGAGCAAGGATTGAGAGGTCATGGGAGAGCTGGCGAGTGGACAAGAGCGTTGAATCAAAGAGGCTCAAGTGTATCCTTTGCCCAGACGAGCGACTTCACCGCCACGCGCTCAGAGCGTCTCGCATCGACACGGGAGCGCCAAGTCCCCGGGATCCTTTAAACAGAGCTTCCTCTAAAATTAGAGTCT
>CAISQQ010000317.1 GCA_903887655.1 uncultured Burkholderiales bacterium | reverse complement strand
TTCGCATGGACAGACTCATCGTGCGATTTGGCTGTGAGATTTTGGCGCATGTGCCTGGGCGCGTGTCCACCGAAATCGATGCCCGGTTGAGTTTTGATACCCAGGCCTGTGTTGAGCGTGCCCGCCAGATCATGCGGCTTTACGCCGAGGCGGGCATTGCCGCTGAGCGCGTGCTCATCAAAATTGCCTCGACCTGGGAGGGCATGCAGGCCGCTCGCGTGCTTGAAGCGCAAGGCATCCGCTGCAATTTGACCTTGCTGTTTGCTCTACCCCAAGCCCAAGTGTGTGCCACCTCTGGGGTGAGCCTCATCTCTCCGTTTGTGGGTCGCATCTACGATTGGCACAAAAAAGCCAAGGGCAGCCTTTGGCAAGAAGCCGAGCACCGTGGGGCACAAGACCCTGGGGTGCAATCGGTCACGGCCATTTACCACTATTACAAATCCCACGGCATCGCCACCGAGGTGATGGGTGCGAGTTTCAGGAACACGGCTCAAATCATGGCCTTGGCCGGTTGTGATTTGCTCACCATCAGCCCCGAGCTCTTGGCAAGCCTCAAAGACACGCCAGTTCAGAGCGAGTTCAAGCCCGCATTGCGCCCAGTCGACTCGCCGCTGCTGCGCGACAAGCCCCTTCATTTGAGCGAGAGCGAGTTTCGCTTCGCCTTGAACGAAGACGCCATGGCCAGTGAAAAACTCGCCGAGGGCATCCGCGCGTTTTGTGTCGATACGCTCAAGCTCGAAGCGTTGATGCATTGATGCATTGATGCACGCCTTCATCAAGTCGCACTGGAGGGCCTCTAGAGCGCCTTGCAGGTCATCCACCCCCCACCCACTCCGAAAGACCCGCAAGCCATGACCGCAACCCCCCAACCTGATACGTCCATGCCACCCGCAGATCCCGGGCCGTTCTTGAGCAGGAGTTTGATGCTCTTGGTGCTCTGTCAAGGACTCTTTCTCACCAACAATGTGAGCTTCATTGCCATCAATGGCTTGGTGGGCTTGTCCTTGTCACCCACGCCCTGGATGGCCACGCTGCCAGTGATGGGCTATGTGGTGGGCAGCGCCATGTCAACCTCCTTGGTCGCCCAGGTGCAGTCGCGCTGGGGCAGAAGGCGCTCTTTTCAACTCGGCCTGTTGGTGGGTTTGTTGGCTTGTTTGCTGTGCGCTTTGGCGGTGTACGCTCACAACTTTTGGGGATTGATTGCGGGCACTGTGGTCGCGGGCTTTTACAGCGCCAATGCACAACTCTACCGTTTCGCTGCGGCCGAGCTCGCCCCAGCGGCTTTCAAAGAAAAAGCCGTCTCCTGGGTCTTGGCCGGCGGTATCTTGGGGGCGGTTCTCGGGCCCAATATTGCCAATTGGACCAAAAACATCTTGAGCGTGCCCTACATGGGGGTGTACTTTTGCTTGGCCGTGGTGGCGCTTTTGGGGATCGTGGCCATGCAAGGCATTGAGTTTCCGCCCGAGGCGGTCAAAAAAAGCGATGAGCCTGCCGCTCGAAGTATGCGCGAGATCTTTGGTCAGCGTGTCTTTTTGGTCTCGGTCATTTGCGCTGCCATGGGCTACGGCATCATGAATTTGCTCATGGCCGCCACCCCCTTGGCCATGGACGTGTGTGGCTTTGCCTTTCACGACACGGCCTTTGTGCTCGAGTGGCATGTGATTGGAATGTTCGCGCCCGGGTTTTACACGGGAGACTTGATCAAGCGGTTTGGCGCTTACCGCATCATGGTGGCGGGGGTGATTTTGAACTTCGCGTGCGTGGCCATCGCCCTCTCGGGTCAAAGCCTGTTTCAATTTGTGGCCGCCTTGTTGATGCTTGGGGTGGGTTGGAATTTTCTCTTCACCGCCGCCACCACCATGGCGATTTCACTCTTTAGCGCTCAGGAAAAAAACAAAGCCCAGGCCTCGATCAATTTCTGGGTCTTTGCCACCATGGCCCTCAC
>CAISQQ010000316.1 GCA_903887655.1 uncultured Burkholderiales bacterium | reverse complement strand
GCCCTCAAGAACGGGGCGAGTGCTTGCTTGGTGGACTTGCAGGGCGAGGACCCCAAAGCCCAAGCCCGTGTGGAGGCTATCTTCTCGGGCTTGAGCCCCACGGATGCCCAGGCACTGGCCGAGGACCCCCGCGTGGCGTTCATGCCCCATCTCAAAGCCTCGCGAGGATTGGTGGCGGCGCATTATGCCGGCCTGCCCTCCAAACAGATCAAGGTCTTGGCGGTGACGGGCACGAACGGAAAAACCACGTGCACGTGGTGGCTTGCGCAAGCACTGGAGCGTCTGGGTGAGCGTTGCGCCGTGGCCGGCACGCTCGGCTTTGGCGCCTTGGTTCGCAACGCCAGCGAGCGGGGCCTATCGTTTGGCCTCCAGCTCGAGCCCCTCTTGGCGGCGTCAGGCTCCTCGGACAAGAGCCAGAGTCAGAGCCAGCTCACCACCATGGAGGCCCCTCAATTGCAGCAGGCGATGCGCCAGGCCGTGAACGCGGGCTTCACACACTTGGCCCTGGAGGCGTCTTCCATTGGTTTGAAAGAGGGGCGTCTCACGGGCACCCAAATCGAAGTGGCGGTGCTCACCAACCTCACGCAAGATCACCTCGATTACCACGGTGACATGCAGTCCTACTGGCAAGCCAAAAAAATCCTCTTCACCCAGATGCAGCCCAAAGCGGTGGTGATCAACCTCGATGATGCGCACGGCTTGGCGCTCTACCTCGAGTTGGTGCTGGCGCCTCAAAATCCGCCAGTTCAGCCCAGCCAGCCCCATCGGCCCCATCAGTCCCATCAGTCCCATCAGTTTCAACCGACCATCATTGCCTACACCACCGACGAGGCCCTTCTGCCCGACGTCTTGCAAACCTTGACAGCGCGGGGTCTTGAGGTCGCCACGGCCGAGAAGCTCATGCAAGAGGTGGTCTGCGCTCACCACATGAAGCCCGTGGGACCGCTTGGCGCATGGGGCGTTGAGTTGGCTTGGCGCGGTGAGCACGCTGGGTTTGAACTCCACGTCCTGGGTCGCTACAACGTGAGCAATGCGTTGGCGGTCATCAGCACACTCTTGGCGCTGGGGGTGCCCTGGGCAGACGCACTCGCGGGCTGTGAAGGGCTTCAAGCGGTGAACGGGCGCATGCAGCGCCTGGGCCTCGAAGGCACGCCCAACGTCGTGATCGATTACGCGCACACGCCCGACGCCTTGACGCAAGTGCTCTCCTCCCTGCAAGAAATCACCCGTCCCCAAGGCGCCAAACTCTGGTGTGTCATGGGCTGTGGCGGGGACCGAGACCGCTCCAAGCGCGCCTTGATGGGTCAAGCCGCACAGCGTTGGGCGGACCAAGTGGTGCTCACCTCGGACAACCCGAGATCTGAAAACCCCGAGAGCATCATGGACGACATTGAGCGCGGCATGTCGGGCGCCGCCGTTGAGCGCCAGATCGATCGCCGACGGGCCATTGAGTGGGCCGTCTCCAGTGCGGCTTTGCAAGACTGGGTCTTGGTGGCGGGCAAAGGTCATGAGACCACCCAAGAGGTGGCGGGCGTGCGGCTCGCGTTTTCAGACGCAGACGTGGTGTCTCAGGTGCTGGTGCAAGAGCGCGCCCACCGCCAAGCTGCACGCGGAGGGCTCCATGCTTGAGACCGTCGCCATGGCCAGCAAGCACGCCCAGTTGGGCGCGTCTGGCGCGAGCGCGACCCGCTCATCCGCCTCATCCGCCTCAGCTGGACAGTGGGACGACCCGGGCATGAACTGCTCATGGTCACAGTTGACGGCCATGATGGCCACTTGCCCTGCACTCGAGCCCCAAGAGATCTTTGTCCCAGCGCAGCCGCCTTTAGACGCCACACCCGGTGTGATCGAGCGCTTCCAAACCGATTCAAGACAGTTGGAGCCCGGCGACCTCTTCGTGGCGCTCCAAGGTGAGAGTTTTGACGGCCACGATTTCTTG
>CAISQQ010000315.1 GCA_903887655.1 uncultured Burkholderiales bacterium | reverse complement strand
TGCCATGGGGGATTCCACCATCGGCATCATCACCGCTTACCCCTACTCAGCATCTCATCAGTCTGCCATGAATCAAAAGTTTGTCAAAGCCTTCAAAAAAGCCAACCCCCAAATGCGACCCAATGCCATTGCTGTGTTTGGTTATGACGGCATGCGAGTCATTTATGAGGCCATCAAAAAAACCAATGGCTCGGGCAATGGTGACCAATTGGTGGAAGCCATGAAGGGGCAGATCTTTGAGAGCCCGCGCGGTCAAATCTACATTGACGCCACCACCCGCGATATTGTTCAAAGCATCTACATTCGCCGAGTCGAGAGAAATAGCAAAGGAGACGGTGAACTCTACAACGCTGAGTTTCAAGAAATTAAAGACGTGAAAGATCCCCGACGAAACAATTGAAGAGGATTCACGCTGAAGGGCCCCATTGCGGGGCGAGTACTTGGCAGGGTGAGGTGAACCACCACCGCCCCCTGCTCGCCCCCAAGACGTGAATGGCCATGCGTGATCCAGGCCTTATTCATCGTATTGGTTGGGGATCAGTCTTTCGGATCGGGCTTAGCGAACCATGACACATACAAGGCCGGCAAAACCACCAGGGTTAAAAATGTCGCGGTGATCAAGCCACCAATGATCACGATGGCCAGTGGTCGTTGGGTTTCAGAGCCGATCTCATGGCTCAAGGCCATCGGCAACAGACCCAGGGCGGCCAACAAGGCGGTCATGAGCACGGTCCTCAACCGTTGCAAAGACCCCTCTTTCACCGCGTCTCTGACGTTCAATCCCGCTGCGCGCAACTGCTGAAACACCGACAACATGACCACGCCGTTGAGCACCGCTTGACCCGACAAGGCGATAAATCCAATGGCCGCAGACACCGAGAGTGGAATCTCCAAGACCCACAAGGCCACAAAGCCACCGATGAGCGCCAGGGGCACATTCAACAAAATCAGCGCAGCCGCTTTGACGGAATTGAAGGCATTAAAGAGCAACAAGAAGATCAATAGCAAGGATACCGGCACCACCACACTCAAGCGCTTCATGGCCCTTTCTTGATTTTCGAATTCACCCGACCAACTCACGGTGTAAGACGCAGGGATGACCACATTCTTACTGACCCGGTCTTTCATCTCCGCCACAATGGAGCCCATGTCGCGGCCTTTGATGAAAATACCAATGGCCATGGTGCGGCGTCCAGTCTCTCGGGCAATATTCATCGCACCCGAGGTTTGCCGGATATCAGCAATCGAGCCCAAGGTGGTGTAGCCGCCGTTGTCCATCAAAATGGGCGTACTCGAGAGTTGGGACAGTGCTCTTTTTTCCTCTGGGAGTCGAACAGCGACCGCAAATTTCTTCTCACCTTCCCAAATGTACGTGGCCGATTTCCCAGCAAGTGCTGTTTCAATCACGTCTTGGATATCGCTCACATTGATCCCGAGCCTGGCAGCTTTTTCGCGGTTGATATCGATGACCAATTGAGGCAACTGGCCCAGGCGATCCACCTCTGCGCGTTGAATGCCTTGGACTTGTCTAAACTCACGCTTCATGGCCTCAACGGTTCTTTGCAATTCCTGCAAATCATCGCCGGCCACTTTCACCACAATTTGCCCTTTGATTTGAGAAATGGACTCCAGCACGTTGTCGCGAATGGGTTGTGAAAATGCCGGATCGACTCCAGGAATCACAGAAAGTCGCGCGTCCATCTCTTCAATGAGCTGGTCACGGGTGAGCCCTTTTCGCCACTCTTCGGTCGGTTTGACGTCCACAAAGACCTCGGCCATGCTCAGGGTCTTGGGGTCGGTACCATCCTCGGGCTGACCCGCCTTGGAGACAACTGTTTTCACCTCGGGAATGGTTTGAAGTGCACGCCTGGCCAAGCGCAACACTTTGGTGGCATCCTCTTGCGAAATACTGGAGGGCAAGTCCCAATTGACCCAAAACGTCCCTTCGTTGAGTTCGGGCAGAAATTCCGAACCCAGTCGAGAAGCCACGATCAAAGCCAAGACAAACATGGTGAAGGCAATGGCCATGACTTTTTTCTGCTGCAACAAAGCCCAATCCAAGATGGGGGTGTAAATTCGCTTGGCCACCGTCACCAGCTGATTGTCCCCATGGGGCAACTTGGTCTTGAGCATCCAATACGCCAACAAGGGCACCAAACTGAGCGAAAAGATCAATGAACCAATCAAGGCGGTGGTGACGGACAAAGCCATCGGTTGGAAAATTCGCCCCTCATGGCGCTGGAGAGCAAAAATGGGGATGTGGGCGGCAATGATGATGAGCATGGAGAACAAAGTCGGGCGCCCGACTTCATTGGCAGCGTCGGTGATGACGACTTGCCTTTCCTTGTCACTCATGCCCTCGCCGCGCTGAGCGAGTCGGTGCATGATGTTTTCAATGACAATCACAGCCCCATCGACAATGATTCCAAAGTCCATGGCCCCCAAACTGAGCAGATTGGCGGGTACCCCCATGAATTTCAAGCCCAAAAATGTGGACAACAAGGCCAAGGGAATCACCACCACCACGGCAAGACTGGCTCTGAAATTGGACAAGAACAGGTACAAGACCAAAGACACCAGCAATGCGCCTTCGACCAAATTTCTAAACACCGTGGCCAAGGTCTTGCCCATCAACCAAGTTCGGTCATAAAAGGGAACGATCTGAACGCCTTTTGGCAAGACCCGCTCGTTGATGAGGGCCAGTTTCTCCTTGACGTTTTTGAGCACTTGGCTGGGGTTTTCGCCTTTGCGCATGATCACAATGCCCACCACTGCAT
>CAISQQ010000314.1 GCA_903887655.1 uncultured Burkholderiales bacterium | reverse complement strand
CCTGATCTTGAGATTTGACGAGTGGACTGAAAAACCAGCACGCTAGTCCTCAGCGCTTTTTACTGGGGAGTTCGAATGACACAGGCCCTGCGTCGAATACACGGCGCGCCAACGACACGCTAAGGACTTCTAAGCCCCAGCACCCCGATTCAATCCCAGCAGTCACCATCATCCCTTCACGGTCGATGGTGCACCTTGGTCGTTGAGGGCAAAAACCAATCTGAACTTAAATTTCGATATGCCCGCCCAACTCCAAAGAGTGGTCCAGTGGGATTCGATAATAGTCGGTCGCACCCAGCATAATGCGGTGCAGCAAAATAAACAGTTGCAAATGCCAAGGCGAGCTTTTCTTGGCCACCACTTTCTCGCGGCCAATAAAGAACGAAGTTTCCATCAAGTTCACATGGAATTTTTGAAGCCGGGCCATGGCCATCACGCGCACCATGTCGGGCTCCTCCATGAACCCATAAGCCACGCGAATGGAGTAAAAGTTGTGTTTGAGCGCTTTGAACGTGAGCCGCTGCGAGTCGAGGATGGTGGGCACATTTTCGATTTCAACATGGAGCAAGACAACGCGCTCATGCAGCACCTTGTTGTGCTTTAAGTTGTGCATCAACGCCATGGGCACGATGTTTTCATGGGGCACCATGAACACCGAGGTTCCGGGGACTCGAATGGGGTCACCCTCCTTGATGATCGATAAAAAATCATCCAGTGGCATTGAATTGGACCAGCGCGCTGACAGCAGTCGCTCTCGACCGCTGATCCACGAAATCATGACGATCAACACCACCGTGGCCACTGCAATCGGCAACCAGCCACCTTCAAAGAATTTGAACAAATTGGCCGATAAAAACCCAATGTCGATGGCAAACAATCCGACGAACAAGGGCACAAAGAGGGTGGGACTCCAGTTTCGGATTTTGATCATGTAAAAACCCGCCAACAAGGTATCGATGGCCATCGCGCCGGTCACGGAAATTCCATAAGCGGAGGCCAAGCTGTCAGAGTTTTTAAAGGTCAACACCAACAACACCACGCCCAAGAACAAAAGAATGTTGATTTTGGAGACATAGACCTGACCGATTTCATGCGATGAGGTGTGTTTGATTCTGAGCCTGGGAATGTAGCCCAGTTGAATGGCCTGGTTGGCAATGGAGAAGGCGCCAGAAATGACGGCTTGCGACGCGATGATGGTGGCCATGAAGGCCAACAAAATCATCGGCACCAAACCCCAAGAGGGGCAGAGTCGATAAAAGGGATTGTCGAGTGCGGAGGCGTCGCGGATCAGCAAAGCCGCTTGTCCAAAATAGTTCAGCAGCAAACAGGGGAACACAATGATCAGCCAAGCGCGTTGTATGGGTTGGCGTCCAAAGTGACCCATGTCGGCATACAAGGCCTCACCACCGGTCACAGCAAGAACGACCGAGCCCAAAATTGCGATGGCCACGGTTTGGTGCTGGAGCAAAAACTCAAAACCCAGCAAGGGGTTGAGGGCAACGAGAACGGAAGGGTTGTTGATGATTTCTTTGATGCCCAGCAGCCCCAAAGCGAGGAACCACACCAGCATGATGGGCCCAAAGACCACGCCGACTTTGCCCGTTCCAAAGCGCTCCACGGCAAAAAGGCTGGCAATCAAGAAAAGAGCGATATAAATCACATACTGGTTCAAGTCCGGTGAAATCACATTCAAGCCTTCTACAGCACTCAAGACAGAGATGGCAGGGGTGATCAAACTGTCGCCAAAAAAGAGCGACGCGCCCAATGTGCCGGCGATGGTGACCATCCATTTGGCATTTTTATTGGATGAGAATTTTTGCAGCACCAGGGCTGTCAAGGAAAAAACGCCGCCCTCGCCCTTGTTGTCCGCTCTCATGACGATCATCACGTACTTGATGGTGACCACGATCATGAGAGACCAAGCGATCAAGGAAAGAATCCCCAAGGCCGCGGGCTCTAAGGTCGCCAATTGGGTGTTACCCCCTCTGGACGCCTCGACGGCAACCTTGAGGGCGTACAAAGGGGAGGTACCGATGTCGCCGAAAACAACGCCCAATGCGCCGATCAATAAATAACTGCTATTGGTCGCGGTGGGAGAATTAGCGTTTGAACTCATCTTGAATCAATTCCATCAGAAAATCGGTAGAGAGGTAACCCTATCGAATCGCGCATCTTAACCAGTTTTTGAGTTCCCTGAGCGAGCAGAGATAACTTAGCTAAAAGGTATTCATGTTGCTTTTCCACATT
>CAISQQ010000313.1 GCA_903887655.1 uncultured Burkholderiales bacterium | reverse complement strand
GATTTGCGAGCACGCTGAGAGCCCCAAGAGAACAAGCGCGAGTACGAGCGCGAGCGCGAGCGCGAGCGGGAGCGGGAGCGGGAGCGGGAGCGCGAGCACCTGGGGCAGGCCTGAGGCCAGCGGAGTTGTCTTCAAGGTGGTGAGTTTCATAGTGGATCCAAGTCGATTGCAGCGCCACGCTCAAAACGCGCCGGTTCTACGCGCCGGTTCTTCGTGATGACCGCTTTGGTAAAGATACAGTGAAGGAGACCAAGGCCAAGGCCAATTCCTGTGCTCGCTCTCATGACACGCCCCCGTGGTCGACCAGGGGTGCGACAGGCAAGCGGCGGGACTTAAAAATGCGCCACGAGTACACCCAGCGTTTAGAGGCCTCTAAAAACAAATACACCACCGGCGTGGTGTAAAGCGTCAAGAGTTGCGAGAGCACCAAGCCACCGAGCACCGCCACCCCAAGCGGAAAACGCAGCTCAGCGCCATCGCCATGGCCCCATGCCAGCGGCAAAGCACCGAGCATGGCCGCCAGCGTGGTCATCATGATGGGGCGAAGGCGCAACTGACAGGCTTTGTAAATCGCTTGGGCGGGACTCATGCCAGCGCGCTGTCGAATCAAGGCGAAATCAATCATCAAAATCGCGTTTTTCTTGACAATGCCAATGAGCAAAATCACCCCAATCAAGGCGATCACGGAAAAGTCGGTGCCCGTCATCATCAACGCGATCAAGGCCCCGACACCGGCAGACGGCAGGGTCGACAAAATCGTGATGGGGTGCAGCAAACTCTCATAAAGTACCCCCAAGACCAAATACAAAGTCACCAGGGCCGCCAAAATCAACAAGGGCTGCGTGCTCAAGGACTTTTGAAACGCATTGGCGTTGCCGGAAAACGAGGCTCGCACGGAGACCGGCATCTCCAACTTCGCCAACGCCAGACTCACCGCCTCGGTCGCTTGGGACAAGGAGACGCCCTCGGCCAAATTGAAACTGAAGGAATCTGAGGGCACCCCACCCTCATGGCTCACGCCAAGAGCCGTGTTGGTGAGCTGCACTTGGGCGATGCTGGCCAGTGGTATGCGCTGGCCTTGGTTGTTTTGAAGTTGGAGGTCTTTTAAAAATTGGGGACTTTGCAAATACTCTGGCGAGAGTTCGAGTACCACACGGTACTGGTTCAAGGGGTTGTAGATCACGCCAATTTGACGCTGGCCAAAGGCATTGGCCAAGGCGTTGTCGACATCCCGCATGCTGAGCCCCAGGGACAACAACCGCTCGCGGTCGACCACCAAAGAGGTCTGCAGTCCGCGGTCTTCAAAGTCAGAGTTGATGTCTTCAAGCTCACTCAAGCGCGACATGGCTTGTCGGATCTTGGGCTCCCAAAACCGCAGTTCACTCAACTCGTCGGCCTTGACCGTCAATTCGTACTGGGCGCTTGACTGGCGCCCACCGATGCGAATGTCTTGCACGGGCACCAAAAACAGTCTCGCCCCCGCCTTCTTGGCCAACTTGATCCTCAAGCGCGCGACCACCTGATCGGCGCTCACGTCACGCTCTTTTTTGGGCTTCAAGGTGATGAACATCTCGGCAAAATTGCGCTG
>CAISQQ010000312.1 GCA_903887655.1 uncultured Burkholderiales bacterium | reverse complement strand
GCACCTTTGGTCTTTTTGATGGCGTTGTAGATCACGTGGATACCGTCATAGCCAAAAACTGCAACCGCATTGGGCCGCATTTTGGGGTTGGCTTTCTTGAATGCTTGAACAAACTTCTTGTTCATCTCAGAACCATGGTCAGCAGAATAAGGATAAGCACTGACAATGCCCAGCGTCGCGTCACCCATGCTGTTCAAAATGTCGTCATCCACCACGTCACCAGTACCAATCATTTTGATGCCCGCCTTGTCCAATCCACGTTCGGTGAACTGCTTCATGACCGCAGTGCCCACGCCCACTGGCACAAACACAAAGACAGCGTCAGGAGCGAGTTCTCTGACTTTTTGCAAAAAGGGCGCAAAGTCATTGTTCTTCAAGGGCACTCTGAGCGAGTCAAGAACCTTGCCGCCATTGAGCAAGAAGCGATCTTTGAAAGATTCTTCGGCATCAATACCAGGACCATAATCAGAGACCAAGGTGACCACGCGCTTGATGTTGTTCTTGGGTGCCCAGTCGCCCATGATCACACTCGCCTGAGGCAAGGTCATGGAGACGCGGACCATATAGGGGGTGGAGTTGATGATGGAAGACGTCGCTGCCAACATGTCGACCATGGGGATTTTGGCTTGGGTCGCCACAGGTGCAGCAGCCAAGGCCAAAGGGGTCAAACCAAAGCCAGCAAACACATCAACCTTGTCGTTCACGGCCAACTCTTGAGCAAGTCGCTTGGTCGTCTCAGGGGATGCACCATCGTCCTTGACAATCAATTGGATTTCACGACCCTCGACTTTGTTGCCGTGCTGGGCAATGTAGAGCTGCACACCGGCCAACATTTGCGCACCTGTAGAGGCAAAAGGCCCTGTCATCGGGGCAATAAAACCAATCTTAAAAGGCTTGCCGTCGGCCTGAGCCCATTGCATCAGCCCAACAGCCGACAAGACACACAATGATTTGATCAATTGCAGTTTTTTCATTCAATTTCCTTCAGTTTTTCTGGTCCCCAATTGGGATTTGCACATCCTCGCAGGTCGAATGAATTAGTCAAGAGAGCAAACACGCAATCGCCTTGTCAGTCCCTCAAAAACCATGTGAAATTGGCAAAAAACACGAAAAAAAACCGGTTCAAGCCAACAACCCAAGGCTGCCTCAAGCACCTTCTCATCCAACTTCAAACGATGTTAACATCTTTGACAAGTTCAACCACGGTGAGATTTTTATATGACTGTGAGCCTACCCGCCCGATACGACCATGTTGGGAGTTTTTTGCGACCCGAGTACTTGCTTCAAGCCAGACTTGAACAGGCCAAGGGCCTGATGACAGCAGAAAAACTGCGCACGATAGAAGACCAAGCAATCGCCGACATCATTGACTTTCAAACCGAGGTGGGACTTCAATCCATCACCGATGGCGAGTTCAGGCGCACGTATTTTCACATCGACTTTTTAGAGCAACTCGGTGGCGTGGCTACCGACATCCCCGTCTCCGTCTTGAACCCAGACGGCACTACAGAACCCTCGCCGCCCGCCATACGGGTGATCGATAAAATTCACCACACCAAAAATATTCAACTCGCGGACTTTAACTTTTTAAAAAGCAAAGTCAGCCCTTCACTCACCCCGAAGGTGACCATCCCCTCGCCCACGATGCTGCATTTCCGGGGGGGACGAGGCGGTATCAGCAAAACCGCTTACCCGACGCTGGATCCAGACTTTTATGACGACGTGGCCCGGGCCTATGCCGATGAGCTGCATTCCTTGGCCGCTGCTGGGTGCACTTATGTGCAAATGGACGACACCAATTTGGCCTACCTTTGCGATGAGAAGATGCGTGAAGCGGCAAGACTTCGTGGAGACGACCCCAACGAACTCCCGCACCGCTACGCCGCTTTCATCAATAAAGTGGTGGCCTTGAAGCCCAAAAACATGCTCTTGGCCATGCATTTATGCCGTGGTAACTTCAAGAGCTATCATTTTGCCGAAGGCAATTACGAACCGGTGGCAGAAGCACTCCTGTCGGAGATGGACATCGATGCTTATTTCTTGGAATACGATGATGACCGCAGTGGGGATTTCAAACCTCTTCGTTTCTTGCCCAAAGGCAAAACAGTGGTTCTTGGCTTGGTGACGACCAAAGTCGGCACCATGGAGAACAAAGACGATTTAAAGCGTCGCATCGATGAGGCCGCCAAGTACGCACCCTTGGAGCAATTGGCTCTATCGCCCCAGTGCGGCTTTTCAAGCACCATCCACGGCAACAACATCGCCGTTGAAAATCAACGCGCGAAACTGAGATTGGTCATCGAAACAGCCAACGAAGTCTGGTCCTGAATCGATTCTGGATGAACGACCAAGTTGAGCCCACAGGGGCGGGCCAAGTCAAGGCCCCACCCTATCAGTGGCTGTCGTCCTCAATCCCGTTTCTCAACACACCAATCGCATCGACCTCAATCTCCACCACATCACCGGGCTTCATGAAGACTTGAGGCGTGCGCTTGTTACCAACACCCCCAGGTGTGCCCGTGACAATCACATCCCCAGCTTTCAGAGGAATCACTGTGGAGATGAAGGCCAATTGGCGAGGAATGCTGTGAATCATCAAATCGGTCGTGGTGCGCTGCATCTCTTGACCATTCAACTTGGTCGTTAGGGTCATCACTTGAGCCGGTGCGATTTCATCGGCCGTCACCATCCAAGGGCCAAATCCACCGGTTTTAAAGAAATTTTTACCCGGAATCCACTGGGTGCTGAAGTTCTGCCAGTCCCGCACCGAGCCGTCGTTGTAGCACGCATAGCCAGCAATGTGGTCCCACGCATCGGCCTCCTGAATACGACGCCCGCCTTTGCCGATGATCACCGCAATCTCGCCCTCGTAGTCCAAGCGATGGGACTCCAGGGGACGCACGATGTTTTGTCCATGGGCGACTTGTGAGTCGTTCAAGCGCAAAAAGATAGCTGGTTTTTCTGTCAAATCCCGACCGGTTTCCTTGACATGGTCGTGGTAGTTCAAGCCCACACAAACAATTTTGTCGGGGTTGGGGATCACGGGCAGCAGCGTCAAGTCGGCAAAGTTGAGGTCGGGTTGGTGCGAGAGCAGCAACTCATGGATGCGAGCAAACAAATTCTGTTCAATCGCGGCCTTCAAATCTGCCACAGCTGAGCCCAGCAGCGGCCCCAAGTCCAGCACCTTGTCATTGACAACAACACCAAAGCTTGGCGTGCCCGACTTCAAAAAACTGATCAATTTCATGTTAATTCACCTTCATACCTTGGCGTGGGTAAAAAATTAGCTTAAGCAATGACTTGCTTGGTTGTGTCTAATACTGGCACCATTATACAAAGCAGTCATCAAAACAGCAGCGACTTCACCACCACCGGCACCACATGCGTTTGTTCAATGAGGGCACCAATGTCGATGTAGTCCAGCTCTTTGAGCTCAACGCCATCGATGCAAACCAAGGGGCTCCTGAAATGAAGTTCTTGCCGCAACATACGCCCCAAGGACAGGGCCACATCGCCTT
Organism: uncultured Burkholderiales bacterium; assembly: GCA_903887655.1. Lineage (GTDB taxonomy): Bacteria > Pseudomonadota > Gammaproteobacteria > Burkholderiales > Burkholderiaceae_C > Limnohabitans. Next base: position 1,315 of record CAISQQ010000312.1, on the reverse strand, counting down.
GGATCACCAAAAAAAACGGCTCCATTCTCTCGCCGTCTTGACCCAAGAAGCGGGCGATGCCACTGGCCACCTGGCGCAAAGTGCCATGATCGGGCTCGTAAGGCCAGATCAACGACAAAGCCATGCGGTCCATGGCTGTGAGGTCAAGCCGCTTGGCTTGATGCTCAATATTTTTCATGATCGCGCTCTCGTCCAACTCATGAACGTCCCCGAGCTCGATTTTCACCACCGGCACATTGATAGCGGGCAGGATAGAGGGGTCACTCAAAAAGATGGTGTTGCCACTGACTTGAACCGTGAATTGAGACGCACCAATGACGGTTGCCCGAATACGCTCGGCCACTTCGACCACAGGGATGGTGATGGAGTGCTTCAATCGGGCAATGATTTCTTGAACCAAAAGGCGAGAAATATCCCCGAAATCGGCTGTTTCAGCACCGAATAAATACTCAGACACCCCACCCGAAAACGTGAGGTACTGCGGTTGGGGGTGAAGAGCGAGCTCAGGGGTCAGCATCAATGACTGGGCCAATGGAGTCAAGCGTAGACCTTGCAACATTTCCAGGAGAACTTGCGAGTAGACACGGGCGATGAGTCGGCGATTGTCCTCGAAGGCCATGGATTGTGGGGTGCATTCAATCCCACAAGCACTGGCCAAGACAAACGCATGATCGTCCAAACGCGACCATTGGCCTGAGCCGTTTTGTGCCACCATGCGCCCCCCACCTGCAAAAGCGCAAACACCTCGAATTTCTCCATTGACGATCAACGCCAACTTGGTGGTCCCTCCGCCAATATCGATGTGCAGCGCGCACTGCGCACGCGACTTGGACAAAGCACACGCGCCTGAACCGTGCGCTGCAAGCATGGCTTCCAATTGATGACCCGCCGTCGCGCACACAAAACGACCCGCATCTTGAGCAAAAATTTGGTTGATCGCGCGCGCATTGTTTTTCTTGATCGCTTCACCCGTCAAAATGACTGCCCCAGTGTCGATGTCTTCACGCTTTAAACCTGCAGCGTTGAACGAGTCCTCGATGAAATGCTCGAGATGGTGAGCATCAATGCTGGCATCAGATTTGAAAGGCGTGAACACAATGTCAGACTGCCAGATCACCTCCCGCCCAATGACCTCAAAGTGACTGCTCAGGCCATGGGCGTGGCGGCGCAAATGCACGCGAGAAAACAGCAAATGCGAGGTCGAGGAGCCAATGTCTATCCCCACCGTTTGAAACACAATGTGGTCTTGATCCCAAATGGACTTGGCATTTTTTGCATCATAAAGGCCCGAATCATGCTCGTGTTCATGGTCGAG
>CAISQQ010000311.1 GCA_903887655.1 uncultured Burkholderiales bacterium | reverse complement strand
GCTCGACGAACTGGCGGTGGTGATACAAAAAGGCGTGGATCATGTACTTCACGGCTTCCATCCCGAACACACCGATCGGCATGGACAAGTTGCTGTAGGTTTGCTGGCAGTCTCTGAAGGGCTGATGTTGACTTGTCTCACCGATGAAGCGATTGTGATGGCCAATACGCCGATTTATGATGCCCTCTATCACAATTTCAAGGCGCATGATCTTGTTCGACAGCAGAAACTGACCATTCCTAAAAATCAACTGGGCCCCTCTTTGTCCACTGATTTTTTACGCCAAGTGCTCTCGTCGCATTTGGCGTGAACAATCCTACTCCAAGCACGGATGCGGCATTGGATGGGGCATTGGATGGTGGCAAGTCGTCAGATCGATTAGCACATCGCTGTGTTTTTGGGTGTCCCATGGCGTTCTTGTGACTATTTTTTGTTGAAATACAACAAAATGCCTAAGTTTCAGAGGCGATTGCGGTGCTAGTCAGGTGCTAGTCAGGTCAATTGAGCGATAAACACGCCATGCGCAAATTTATTGTTCAAACCCCCTTGGTTTCATCATGTGTTGTGGCCAGTTTCTGGCTCCTTGTCGGCCCGATGGCTTGGGCTCAACCGGTGCAAGCTCCCCGCTTGCCCACCGATCAAGGCATGGAGTCCAAAACGGTGGGCGCCAATGACAGTGCGGTCCCCATCACGCTCACCCAAGTCTTGGCACTTTCACGCATCAATCACGATGTCGGCATGGCCCAATCGATGGCCAAGGCCGCTCAAGGCGACGTGGTTGCGGCCGACAGAAGCCCATTTCCAGTGCTCTCAAGTCGAGCGAGCTCCATGGACTTGCAAAATGGCCTAGGTCCTGGGTCTTTGTTTTACGACAAGCGAATTGACAAGTCGGTTGGAATCGATTGGACTTGGGAGCGTGGAAATAAAAGGACCTTGAGGACCCAAACAGCCAAGGCACTCGCCCAATCGAGCAATTTGGATGTGGAAGAGACCGTGATTCTTCAACAAATCTTGGCCCTGAATGCTTTTTTTGACTTATTTGCCGCCCAAAGCCGAGCGGATGAAATTGTTCAGATTGCTGAAAGTTATGTCAAAACCTTTCAAACCGCTCAAATACGACTCAAAACCGGCGACATTTCGGCCCAAGAGGCCGCCCGAATTTCGATTGAGTACCAAAGAGCGTTGACCGATGTCAATTCGGCCCAGCTTGAACGACAAAAGGCCGCTTTGGCATTGGCGCAACTCACCAATATGCAAGGCTCTGCGTTGGGTTGGCGTATTGAGCAAAGTTGGGCCGAGCTGGGCGCGATGAGCCCAAGCCAAACTCAAAAAGATGCAACGGCAAGCGTTGTGGCCGCCTTGGATGATGCGGTCGATCAGAGGTCGGATGTGATTTCTGCAAAAACCAAGGCTGATGCCAGTCGCGCTTATTTTGAATTGGTTCAATCGCAAAACAAGGCGGATATCACGTGGGGCGCATCGTTTGATCATTATCCCGGGACCTCCAATCGTTTGCTGGAATTGAGGCTGCAAGTGCCCATTCAATGGAGCTATGGCTTTGAAGGTGAGCTCGCGCGAGCACAGGCCCAGTTGGAGCAATCCATGGCCCAACTTGAAAAAACCCGCCTTCAGGCCAAAACGGAAATTCTCTCGCTTTACCAAGATGTGCTGATCTCGGCCCAACGCAATGCCTCTTATATTGAGACCATCATTCCCCAAGCGGACGCAGTCTTAAAGCAAGCGGAGTTTGCCTACAGCAAGGGCGCACTTTCACTCACCGATTTGCTCGATGCCAGACGCACCTACCGAGCCACTCGCATTGATGCCATCGGCGTTCATTCAGAGCTTGCCAAAGCCGTTGGCATTTGGAAGCTCAGAACCCAAACCCCCACAATGTCTTTTGATGCGAAGCACTCCAGTGCGGCTGCGTTGAAGGACTGAATTCCCAGGTCTTGATACTTTTACCATTGTGAGTCACCCTTGAAGTCCACCAAACTACTCTTTTTGAGTGCATTATTGTTGTTGAATGCTTGCAATGAATCGCCACCAAAAATGGAGATCACGCAGCAGCCGATTGTGCAAAATAATCAACTGAGGTTCCCGGCGGGTAATCCGCAGATTGAATTGTTGGCAACCACACCGGCCCAAGAGTTCCATACGGTGGAGATTGATTTGCCTGCAAAGGTCGTTTGGAATGAGGAAAAAACTCAGCGACTCTTCCCCGCATTTCCCGGGCGCATTGCCAAAATCTTTGTCGATATCGGACAAAGTGTCGAGCGCGGTTCTCCCTTGGCGCAAGTCGCTTCACCAGATTTCGGAACGGCACAGGCTGAAACGGCCAGGGCCCTCGCAGACGCAGCGCTTGCCAAGAAAAATCTCAACCGTCAAAAAGAATTGTTTGATGCGGGGGTTGTTGCCCAAAAAGACTATGAGCAAGCCCAGTTCGATGCCGATCGCACTCAAGTGGAAGTTGAACGTGCCAGGGCCAGAACCAATTTGTATGGCAGCAATGCCGCTGTTAATCAACAACTCACCCTCGGCTCTGTGGTTCGGGGCGTGGTGGTGGAGAGAAACATCAACCCTGAGCAAGAGATCCGGCCGGATCAATTTGGGCCAGGTAATCCTGCGCTGTTTGTGATCACCGACCCCAAGGAGTTGTGGGTGCTCATTGATGCGCGAGAAAACGACGTGAGCTTTTTGCGCACCGGCACCCCTTTGACCTTGAAAACTCCCAGCTTGCCCGGCATGAGCTTTGATGCCCAGGTCACGGTGGTCTCGGACACCATCGATCCCGCGACACGAACCGTGAAGGTTCGCGCCGTGGTGAAGAACCCTCAGCGGCTTTTGAAAAATGAAATGCTCGCAACCGCTCAGTTTCAGAAAATCATTGATCACGGCGTGAGTGTTCCTGCGACGGCTGTGTTTCTGATCGGAAACGAGCACATGGTTTTCATTAAAAAGCAGCCCGGCGTTTATGAATCAAAAGTCGTCAAAATTGCCTACGAAGGGCGCCAACAAGTGGTTCTTGAAAGTGGTGTGGACGTCGGGGACAACGTGGTGAGTCAAAACGCTTTGTTGCTGGCCAAAGAGTTGATGAATGCCCAAGAAGAAGCCCACCAAGCCCCCTTGGTCATTCCACAGACGAAGCCATGAAAAAAATCATCAGTTTCTCTCTCTCCCAGCCCTTGGTCGTTTTGCTGGGGACACTGCTCTTTGTGTTCTCTGGCGTCGTGGCTTTTCAAAACCTGTCGGTCGAGGCCTTTCCCGATGTGACCGATACCCAAGTGACAGTGATCGCTTTGTACCCAGGGCGCGCTGCTGAGGAAGTTGAAAAGCAAGTGACCTTGCCCATTGAGACGGCTTTGTCTGGGCTGCCCAATTCCATTCGGCTTTTTTCGCACACACAGTTTGGTTTGTCTTACACCGTCGTCACCTATGACGACAAAGCCGAAGTGAATTTGGTGCGGCAACAAGTCAATGAAAGGCTGCTGGGTGTCGACCTGCCGCAAGGGGTACAAGCCAATGTCATGCCCAACGCCACACCTGTGGGCGAGATCATGCGATACCGATTGAAGGGCAGCGGCGTGTCAACCACGGATTTGCGCACGCTGCAAGACTGGGTGGTGGAAAAAAGCCTGCGTCAAGTCCCAGGCGTAGCGGATGTGGTCGCCATGGGGGGTCACATTAAGCAGTATGAAGTTCAACCGGACATGGAGAAATTGAGGTCATTCAAATTGACCGTTCAAAATCTATTGGATGCCTTGGGGCGAGGCAACTCCAATGCCGGTGGCAGTTATGTCGCGCAAGGCTCACAGCAATTCACCATCCGTGGCATTGGTTTGTTGACCTCATCGGCAGAAATTGGCCAAATTGTGCTGGGTTCTAGCAACGGAACGCCGATCTTGGTGAGGGATGTGGCTCAAGTCAAGCTCGGGGCGGTGCCCCGATTGGGCATCTCTGGACAAGACGAAGATGACGATGCAGTGGTGGGCATTGTGATCATGCGCAAAGGCGAAAACCCCAGCCAAGTGC
>CAISQQ010000310.1 GCA_903887655.1 uncultured Burkholderiales bacterium | reverse complement strand
GCTTTGCATGGTGCTTTTCTCGCAAGTGAGTTTGGCCCAAGGTCTGCCCATGGTCAATGTCACAGGTGGAAAGAATGGTCAACAATACAGTTTGACGCTGCAGTTGTTGGCATTGATGACCACATTGTCCTTGCTGCCGTCCATGCTGCTCATGATGACGTCTTTTGTGCGCATCATCATCGTGTTGTCCTTGGTTCGACAAGCTCTTGGCACAGGACAAACACCACCCAATACCGTGCTTGTTGGTTTGGCTTTGTTTTTGACCTTATTTATCATGTCTCCGGTCTTTGAAGACATTTACAACAATGCCTTGTCCCCTTATATGAATGGCAATATGCCATTTGAAAAAGCCTTGGGTATTGCAGAAAAACCGATTCGTGATTTTATGATGCTTCAGACCCGCGAAGATGACATCAACATGTTCATGCAAATTGCGCAGAAAAAAGAAGTGGTCAGTGCTGACGATGTGCCGTTCACGACCTTGATGCCGGCATTCATCACGTCTGAGCTTAAAAGTGCATTCACCATTGGCTTCATGATCTACATCCCCTTTGTGGTGATTGATTTGATTGTGGCCAGCGTATTGATGTCCATGGGAATGATGATGCTGTCGCCAATGATCATTTCGATGCCATTCAAGCTCATGCTTTTTGTCTTGGTGGATGGTTGGACCTTGCTCATGGGTTCATTGGCGTCGAGCTTCGTATTTAAATAAACCGGTGGATCTGAGGAGGCAATGTCATGGATACAGCTATGGTTGTGGATTTGGGGCGTCAGGCATTGTGGATCACCATGCTCATTTGCGCGCCCATGTTGGGGGTTGCTTTGTTGGTTGGTCTGTTGGTGGGTATATTTCAAGCCGCCACTTCCATCAATGAGCAGACTTTGAGTTTCATCCCAAAGCTGTTGGCGCTTGGACTCACGATCAGCGTGCTCGGGGGCTGGATGATCAACACCTTGGTTGACTACACCAAGGTGATCTTTGGTCGAATCCCCACCATGTTTGGGTGATTAGCGATGAATTTTCTCGCTGCCAATTTGGTCGATCAGTTCTACGCCCTGATTTGGCCATTGTTGCGCATTTCTGCTTTTTTGACGTTTGCCTCGATTTACTCCATCAGGGCTGTTAATTTGCGAGTGCGCATCACCTTGGCCTTGGCCTTGACGGTGTTTTTGGTCTTCCAAATGCGAATGGAGTTGCCCCGCATCGACCCGTTGAGTTTGCTGGGTTTGCGTGAAATTTTCAATCAACTCTTCATCGGTTTTACCTTGGCCATGATTATGCAGTTGGCCACGGCCAGTTTGGTGGTGGCAGGACAGGTGATTTCTAATGCGATGGGCTTGTCGATTGCCAATTTGATTGACCCTAACTTGGGCAACGTGCCATTGACCTCACAGTTTTTAACCATCTTGGGAACTTTGATTTTTATCACCACAGGCGGCGACTTGATTGTTTTTGGCATTTTGCTCGACTCTTTTCAGCATTTCCCGATTGGGCAAAATATCTTCTCCCAAGACTTGATGGGGAAAATGACGGCTTGGAGCTCCATTGTTTTTGTGGGCGCCGTCTTGGTCTCTTTGCCAGTCATGATCACACTTTTGTTTGTCAACATTGGACTCGGTTTTGTCACCCGGGCGGCTCCCAGTTTGAATATTTTTTCAG
>CAISQQ010000309.1 GCA_903887655.1 uncultured Burkholderiales bacterium | reverse complement strand
CTTCGCCTGAGCCCTGAGAGAAAGCGTGCCGCCTCCTCATCCTCCAGATAAATGGGTGCATGATCTTTGAGTAAGCTCTCAATGGGACCAATTGTTTGCGTCTTTTGCTGAGGATCCATGCCCTCAAGGGCTTCGATGCTGGTGCACAGTTCCTGCCCAAAGGGGCCTGTTTGCACGCGCCTGAGGCTGAGCAAATAAGCCCCACACCCCAAGGCCTCACCCAGGTCTTGCGCCAGGGTGCGAATGTAAGTCCCCTTGGAGCAGTGCACTTTGATGCCCAACAGACGCTTGCCGGGCTTGAAAAATGCATCCCACAAGGCCGCGTCCAGCGTTTCTTTTGAGGTGACAGCGTCCCCCCCTTTTGATGGCGTCGCAGGCACCGATGCGTAATTCTTTGGCAAACTTGGATCGAAGTTCTTGAGTTCCTCAACCGCAGTGATTTCGCACAAATTGAGATCAAAGATCTGCACTGTCCGGCTGGCCCTGTCGATGCTCACCCCTTCGCGGGCATAGTCATAGAGTGCACGGCCATTGACCTTCAATGCACTGTGCATGGGTGGGGTTTGCTCAATTTGTCCAAGGAACTGCTGGGCCACGGCTTTGAGTGCCACAACACTCAAATCCAAATCGGCGCACGGCCCGCCCTCTTCAAGTGGACCTTCGCTGTCACCGGTGGCACTGAGCTCTCCGAGTCGGGCCACCGCCCAGTAGCTTTTATTGGCATCCAAATGCAGTTGACTGAACTTCGTGGCCGCACCCAAACAGATGGGCAAGACACCCGTGGCCAAGGGGTCCAGCGTTCCCGTGTGTCCGGCTTTTTCTGCTTGAAAAAGCCATTTGACTTTTTGCAAAGCCTGATTGCTCGACAGCCCCAGGGGTTTGTCGAGCAAAAAGACCCCGTGCACCGGATGGCGTTTGATGCCTTTTTTGGGCGTGCGTTTGACTTTTTGAACAAGCTCGGTTTGCGGGGCCAGTGGTGCGTCTGCGTGAGGAGCCAGCAAGGAGGCTGGCAATGCACCCTCACCGCTCAGAGCCGATGCATTCAAATGCGCTTGCTCTGTGGGGGCGTAAGCTTGCACGAGCGGGTGAGTGAGGGCCTCAGTCATCTTTGGCCTTGGAGGACAAAGCTTGGTGAATCAACACGTTGAGCTCCGCTGCCTTTTGGGGTGTGGCATCGTAGATGAAATGCAAGGTGGGAACTGTGTGGATTTGAAGCCGTTTGAATAAGCCGTTTCGCAAAAATCCAGCGGCTTGATTGAGTCCTTCGGTCGCGAGCGCGGGGTCGCTGGCCAAGGTGCTGAAAAACACCTTCGCATGGGCGTAGTCAGGGGTGACCTCCACGCCTTGGAGCGTGACCATCCCGACCCTGGGGTCTTTGAGCTCACGCGCGATGAGTTGGGCCAAATCGCGTTGGATTTGGTCAGCCACTTTAAAGCCGCGGTGAGAAGACGATGGTGATTTACGCATGCAAGACCAAAAACATTCAACTTTATCTCAAAAATAAATCAACGATCCAATGTGACCCGAGTCCCAACTCGAAAGCCCTTGTGCACCCACCGAAACTCAGACAAGACTCGATCCTACAGAGTTGTCGGTCAAAGTCTGTGACGCTGTTGTGACAGACTGGGCGTGTCCGCTCTCATCGATCTGGGCAGTGGTGTGAACTTTGAGGCCTCAGCTGGCCCGAATGACAAGACGCGAGCCTCTCGGCACTGGCCTTGTGCACCACCGTCCAGGGGTTCAGGAGCGGGCCCGATCAACTCAGTGTTCTGGCCACTTCCTTGATCTCAAAGAACTCCAATTGATCGCCCTCTTCAATGTCGTTGTAGCCCTTGATGTTCAAGCCACACTCAAAGTTCTCTTTGACTTCGCGTGCATCGTCCTTGAAGCGCTTTAAGCTCTCGAGCTCGCCTGTGAAGATCACCACATTGTTGCGCAGCAGTCGCAACTGGGCCGAGCGACGGACCACACCTTGTGTGACCATACAACCGGCAATGGAGCCAATTTTGCTGACCCTGAAGACTTGACGGATCTCGGCCGTTCCAATGACCTCTTCCTTCTTGTCCGGGGTGAGCATGCCCGACATGGCGGACTTGAGCTCATCAACGGCGTCATAGATGATTTGGTAGTAGCGAATTTCCACACCGTTGTTCTCGGCGAGTTTTCTAGCTCCTGCGTCGGCCCTGGTGTTGAATCCAATGATCACCGCTTTGGAGGCGATGGCCAGGTTCACATCGCTCTCGCTGATACCACCGACTGCGGTGTAGACCATCTGCACCTTGACCTCTTCGGTCGAGAGTTTGAGCAGCGACGTGGACAAGGCCTCTTGGGAGCCCTGCACATCGGCTTTGATGATGATGGGCAGCAATTTGGTCTCGCCTTGGGCAATGTCGCTGAACATGTTCTCCAGTTTGGAGGCTTGTTGTTTGGCCAGCTTGGTGTTGCGGAATTTTCCGGCGCGGTACGTCGCAATCTCACGAGCACGCCGCTCGTCAGCCATCACCATGAACTCGTCGCCAGCTTGGGGCACTTCGGTGAGGCCTTGAATTTCTACGGGGATGGAGGGACCAGCCGATTTGATGGTTTTGCCGTTTTCATCAAGCATGGCTCGCACGCGTCCGAAAGTTTGACCCGCAAGAACCACATCACCCACGTTGAGGGTCCCCGATTGGACCAAGATGGTGGCAACTGGGCCGCGCCCTTTGTCAAGCTTGGCCTCGATCACCAGGCCCTTGGCCATGGCGTCGACTGGCGCCTTGAGCTCGAGCACTTCGGCTTGCAGCAATACTTGCTCCAACAACTCATCCACACCTTGACCGGTTTTGGCCGACACCGCAATGAAGGGCGACTCGCCACCGAATTCTTCAGGCACGACCTCTTCAGCCACGAGTTCGCCCTTCACGCGGTCGGGATTGGCATCGGGTTTGTCAATCTTGTTCATGGCCACCACAATGGGCACGCCTGCTGCCTTGGCGTGTTTGATGGCTTCACGCGTTTGTGGCATCACGCCGTCATCGGCGGCAACGACCAAAATCACAATATCGGTGGCTTTGGCGCCACGTGCGCGCATGGCGGTGAAGGCCTCGTGACCCGGGGTGTCCAAAAATGAGATCATGCCCCGAGAGGTCTGCACATGGTAGGCCCCGATGTGCTGGGTAATGCCACCGGCTTCACCCGAGGCCACCTTGGCGCGTCGGATGTAGTCGAGCAAAGAGGTTTTGCCATGGTCGACGTGACCCATGACGGTGACCACCGGTGCTCGGGCCAGTGACGGTGCCGAGGTGGCAGAGTTCTCTTCTTCAGTGAACGCCTCTGGGTCATCGAGTGCGGCAATGATCGCTTTGTGACCCATCTCCTCCACCACAATCATGGCGGTGTCTTGGTCCAAGGGTTGATTGATCGTGACCATTTGTCCGAGTTTCATCAAATGCTTGATGACCTCAGAGGCTTTCACGGCCATTTTGTGAGCCAACTCGGCCACGGTAATGGTTTCTGGCACGTGCACCTCAAAGATGCGGGCCTCCACCGGTGCTTGGGGAACATGCTGATCGTCGCGATCTCTCTCGCGACGCCCCCTGGGCCCGCCACGCCAGCTGTTGCGATTGGCTCCAGCAGAGGTGTCGCCACGGGTTTTGATTTCTCGTTTTTTGGCCTGCTCATCCGCCCAGCTCGAGGACAATTTGGCGCTCTTGACCTCTTTGCCGTCTTTGCTCACCGTGGTGCTGGCAGGTTTGGTCGCCGTGGTGTTGGCCCCAGGCGGTGGTTTGTGCAAGGTGCCTTTGATGGCGCCCTTGGCGTTGGGGTCGAGCTTGCCGGGTTCGGGCTTTTTGGCGACCACGGGTGGTGGCGGCGCCACTTTTTTGGGCGCATTCATCATTTGACGAATGGCTTCGGCCTCGTTCAAAGCGATGCGCCTGCGGTTTTCAAGATCTTTGGCGCGCAGCGCCTCTTCTTCAGCAACAGCTTTGGAGTGGGCCAATTTCGCTTCGAGCTCAGCCCTGGCAGCGCGGGCTGCAACAGCGGCCTCGGACTGATCGTTGGCGTCGAGCACATCGGCGCCGAGTTCGGGGTGGACATCGGTGGACGGGCTTGGGGGGGGTGTCGCTTGAGCGCGCTTGGAAGTCGTCTCAGCGGGCGCCTTGGCGCGAACCAAGGCATCAAGAGACGCCAATGAGGCTGGGCTCAAAGACTCATCGCTGTCTTTTTTGTCTTCAGTGGGGGTGGCATGAGCAGCAGCACCTTCAGCAGGCGCAGAGGCCTTGGCATGAACCGCATTGGCCGCGTCAAACGCTTCCTTGGCCAATTGAGATTGGTCTTGCAAACGGCTCTTGGCTTTGGCCAACTCTTGAGCCTCTTGGGCTTGGCGAACTCTTCTTTTTTCAGCCAACTCTTCCTCTTGGCGACGGATGAGCTCGGCTTGGCGGCGGGCTTCTTCTTCTCGACGCGCCAACTCGGCTTGGTCGATGATGGGGGCCACGGGGGCGGCAGGAGTTGGGGCAGCGACAGGCGAGACTTCGGGTGTGTCACCGCCTTGGATGAAGGTGCGTTTTTTACGCACTTCAACTTGAATGGTGCGAGCCTTGCCGCTGGCATCGGCTTGTTTGATCTCGGTGGTGGATTTTTTCACCAGGGTGATTTTTTTACGCTCCGTCACAGGCGCCGCAGTGCCATGTGTTGATTGTAAAAAAGCCAACAGCTTTTGTTTATCCGTATCGGTCAGTTCATCGTCTGGCGTGGACTTGGCCAACCCGGCCGATCGCAATTGATCGAGCAAGATGGGGGTGGTTTTTTTGAGCTCTTTGGCAAACTCGGCAACGGTCGTACTGGTCATCTGTGGTGTTCCTATTCATGACCGTCACTCTTGACCCGCGAACCAGTGTTCGCGAGCTTTAAGGATCAGCACTTTTGCCTCATCTTGGGTTTGTCCGGTGATATCCACCAACTCGTCGACAGCGAGGTCCGCTAAATCGTCGAGCGAATGAACGCCGCTTTGAGCCAATTGGGCGATCAACTCTGCATTGAGTCCTTCAAGATCCCGAAGGTCTTGAGAGACGTCTTGAACACTTTCTTCTTTCACAATTTCCATGGTGAGAAGTGCATCTTTGGCGCGAGCGCGCAGCTCATTGACGGTGTCTTCATCAAAGCTCTCGATCTCGAGCATCTCTTGAATGGGCACATAGGCCACTTCTTCCAAGCTGGAGAAGCCCTCCTCAATCAATATGTCGGCGATCTCTTGGTCAACGTCGAGTTTTTCCATGAAGAGCTCGCGGATACCGCCCGTTTCGTTGGCGAGTTTTTCTGCCGACTCGGCCGCATCCATGATGTTGATCTTCCAGCCCGTGAGGTCGGAGGCCAAACGCACGTTTTGTCCTCCACGACCAATGGCAATGGCCAAATTTTCTTCATCGACCACCACATCCATGGCGTGTTTTTCTTCGTCAACCACGATCGAGCTCACATTGGCGGGTGCCAAAGCTCCGATGACAAACTGGGCGGGATCTTCGCTCCACAACACAATATCGACGCGCTCGCCGGCGAGCTCATTGGTGACAGCGTTCACGCGCGTGCCGCGCACACCCACACACGTTCCAATGGGGTCAACGCGTTTGTCGTGCGAGATCACGGCGATTTTGGCGCGCGAACCCGGGTCTCTGGCGCAAGATTTGATCTCGAGCAAACCTTGCTCGACCTCGGGAACCTCTTGCTTGAAGAGTTCGATCATGAACTCGGGTGCCGAGCGCGACAAAATGATGGGGGCACCTCTGAGGGTGGTGTCGACATCCATGATCATGGCGCGCACACGATCCCCATTTCTTAAATTCTCTTTGGGGATCATCTCTGAGCGTCTCAAGCGACCTTCAACTCGGCCACTCTCAACAATCATGTCGCCCTTGTCCATGCGTTTGACGGTGCCGACAAAGATTTTCTCGCCGCGAGACATGAAGTCTTGCAAGAGCATTTCTCGCTCAGCATCGCGAATTTTTTGCAGGATCACTTGCTTGGCGGCCATGGCGCCAATGCGGCCAATGGGCAAAGACTCAATGAGCTCCTCAATGTACTCGCCCTCTTCGACGTCGGCCAAGCGGTCGCGAGCGTCCATCAACAGCTCTTCAGCCTCTGGGTTTTGGAGTCCCGCTTCATCGGGCACGACCAACCAACGGCGAAACGTTTCGTAGTCGCCTGAGTCTCTGTCCATGGCGACACGGATGTCGACCTCACCTTGGTAGAGTTTTTTGGTGGCTTGTGCCAAAGCCAATTCAACAGCGCCAAAAACCACATCGCGCTCGACGTTTTTTTCGCGCGAGATCGCTTCAACCAGCATCAACATTTCGCGGTTCATGTTGTTCTACTCCTTCACAGTCTGCAGTTTGGACTGACGTCCTTTGAAATCAACAATGGGTGCTAGCCGAGCTTCTTTGATCTCGTCTAGCGTGAAGCCCAGTGCGTGTAAGGCAGCAGGCTCGCGTTTTTTACTCACTCGTTGGCCCGGTTTGATCTTGGGTTCATCGGCCCACACGATTTGCCACGAGCCTGGCGTTTCGGACTTCTCCAACACGCCCCTGAACTTTTTTCTCAAACCTGAAACCTGTCCTAAAGCCTGCGCACCCATGGCAAGCTTTAAAGTCACATCAATCTCCTGGCCCACAAAGCGCTCAAAGTCTTGCACCGTTTTGAGCGGCCGGTCGATCCCGGGGGAAGACACCTCCAAGCGAGAATACGGCACGTCATCGACTTCCAAGGCAAACTGAAGTTGCCGAGTCACGCGCTCACAGTCTTCGACCATGACAAATTTTTCGCTACCGGCTGGCGTGTTCTCGTCAGGGGGCGTCCAAACCAAATCGATCGTCACGCGCAACAGGCCGCCACCCGTTCTCTCGATTTCAACGAGTTCGTAGCCCAGGCCTTTTACAATTTGTTCGATCGTCTCGTGTAGCACCACAGCGCTGAAATCCCTTTTGTCTGACCTTGTCTGCTCTTTGTTGTCACTCAACCCAGAAGAATGTTTAAAGTTTTGCATTGCGCCTTGATGAACACCTAGCACGCAAAACAAAAATTTAAGACCCTCGCTGTGCCCGATTGCGCCCGCCCTTTTGGGCCCAGGTCGAATAAAGCACAGACCAAAAAAAACGGGCGGTGAAAACCCGCCCGTTTGGTCGTGAAGGGCGTATTCTAACGGGTATTTGACCCAGATGCGAGGCCCTTGTTGTATAAATTACCCAATGACTGGGTTTTTCGCATGAAAGTCCAGTCGGCCGTGTCTGAAGCGCAAACCTGCCAAGCCCATCGGGTTTAAAGCAGCGGCCTTAAACTTTGGGCCACGTCTTTCAGGAGTGGCAAGACCCGGGCTGTGGCTTCTTGGCTCGACTCCAAGTGAATGGGCATGCTCACACTCAGAGCGGCCAACACCCGGCCTTTGTGGTCCCGCAGTGGGACCGATACCCCGCGGTAGGAGGGGTCGAGTTGTTGTTCGGAGCTGATCCAATCTTGGCGTTGAGCCCGTTGGAGGCATTCAATGAGGACGGATTTTTGGGTGATGGTGTGCGAGGTGTAGGCTTGGAGGTGCAGGTTCTCCAACGCACTCTCCAAGGGTTCATTGCTCATCGTGGCCAGGAGCATCAGTCCCGCCGCGGTCACGTGAGCGGGAACACGCGCGCCCAGTGCAAAAGACGTGTTCATGTTGCGGTTTTCACCATTTCTGGCCACGTACACCACATCAAAACCATCCAGCACACTGACAAACGAGATTTCTTGGGTCCCCATGGCCAGGCGCTGCAAGGACGGTTGCACAATACGCGGCAACCTGGCCGATTCCAAATAGGCTTGCCCCAAGCGCATCACCTTGGGGGTCAGCCAAAAAAGCTTACCATCGGTTTGCAAATAGCCCAAGCTGTGCAAGGTGAGCAAAAAGCGTCGACACGCTGTGCGTGACATCCCCGTTCTTTGTGCCACCTGACTGGCGGTTTGGCGCGAATGGGCCTCGTCAAAGCTTTGAATGAGGTTGAGGCCTTTCTCCAATCCGACAATCTTATCTTGGGGTTTGATGGGGGCGTCCATGCGGGGGTTCAGTTGTATTGGGGTAGAGTTCTTGGGAAGTGGCAAGTCGGGCAAACGGTGAGACGACCCATCAAAGGGGGGAGTTTCCCCAGTTATGTCCGATTATCGAATCTAGACGTTCGTTAATCGCGCATTTTATCAACATACTTCTCAAAAGCCAAGTTAAAACCCGTTAAATTCTAGGGCAGTGATGTTTTGGACAACAGAGAAAAAGTTGTCATGGTGTTGGCTGGGCACTCAAACGCTGGTTTGGTCACCCCAACACCACCTCACCGGACCTCCAGATCGATCCCGCCCAGGGCTGGATGGTCACAACGACGCGAAACACCAAGTTCAAACATGACCGATTTTTTACAACTTTTTTTCAGCGGCTTGGCCACGGGCAGCATTTATGCCATGGCCGCGCTGGGCTTTACCCTGTTGTGGCAGGCATCTGGCACCATCAACTTCGCCCAGGGTGAATTTGTGATGCTCCCCGCCTTCATGATGCTCATCATGATGGAGCAAGGAATTCCCTTGCCTTTGGCCTTCGCCTTCAGTCTGATTCTGAGTGTGGTGGTCCTGGGTTGGGCATTCAAGCGCGGACTGGTCGATCCGCTCTTCAAGTTTGGCATGATGCCCATCGTGGTGGCCACCATTGGCTTGTCCATTGCCATGCGCAACGGCGTTCGGGTGTTTTACAGCGCCTCTCCCAAGCCCTTTCCCAACGTGTTTCCCGACACCTTGTATCACGTGGGGGATCTCGCCATCTCGGCCACTGACATCGGAACGTTCTCGATGGCCATCATTTTGGTTTTGGTGACACAAGCTTTTTTAACGCGCAGTGTCACGGGTCGCGCGATGCAAGCGGTCGCACAAAACAGCGAAAGCGCCAGTGTTCTGGGCATCGATGTGCACCGCATGATTTTCTACACCTTCGCCATCAATGCCTTGTTGGCGTGTGCGGCCGCCTTGCTCATCACCCCGACCTATTTGGCCAAGTTTGACATGGGGGCGTCCCTTGGAAACAAAGCATTTTTTGCGGCCATCATCGGCGGGTTCAACAATTCCCGCGGTGCGCTTTTGGGAGGGATCATTGTGGGGGTGAGCGAGAACTTGGCCGCCGCCTACATTTCACCCGCCTACAAAGATGCAGTGGCCTTGGTAGTCTTCATGATTGTGATTCTCTTCAAACCTCAAGGCCTTTTGGGTCAAAAAGTGGAGCGTAAAGTATGAAGCGCACCCATTGGATCCTCACGGTTGTTGCGCTGTTGGCGCTCATTGTGATCCCAAGCCAACTCAAAAATCATGGCATCTATTTGTTCACCTATTGGTTGCTTTATGTGATCGCTTGCATGGGACTCAACATCACGGTGGGTTATGCTGGGCAAAAGTCACTGGGCCATGCGGCGTTCTTGGGACTGGGTGCTTATTGCATGGCTTTGATGCTCAAAGCGGGTTTGAGTTTTTGGCTGGGATTGCCCTGCGCGGCCTTGCTTTGCTTTGTCATGGGGTGGATTTTGGGGTTTCCTGCGCTGCGAGTTCAAGCCATTTACTTGGCCTTTGCAACGCTTGGGTTCAACACCGCGATTTGGCTCATCATGCGCAATGAAGAGTGGCTCACAGGCGGCACGTTTGGCATCAACAACATTGCCCGACCCGAGCTCTTTGGCATGAGCTTACAGGGCAATTTAAAGTACTACTACGTGGTGCTATTTATGGCCTCACTCTTGGCCTTGGCGCTTTGGGGCTTGCTGCGCTCACCGTGGGGACGCGCTTTCACGGCTTTGCGCGACAACCCCATACGCGCAGAGAGCTTGGGCATCGATATCCAAGGCTATACCCTGCTCTCATTTGCCATTGGTGCAGCCTACGCTGGCGTTGCGGGTGCTTTGATGGCGAGTTTGGTGCAATTCATCGACCCTGCCTCGTTCACGGTCGAGTCTTCCATCATGATGTACCTCATGGTGGTGGTGGGGGGTCCGGGTTACTTTTTGGGGCCGGTTTTGGGGGCTGCCGTCGGTGTGATCTTGCCCGAGTGGTTGCGCTTTGCACAAGCGTGGTATTTGCTGATCTTCGGTGCGGCCGTGGTGATGCTGATGATTTGGCTCCCCGATGGCATCTTGAGCTTACCGAGTGTTTTGGCCAAGAAGCGCCAATCCAAAGAAGCTTCTCGCCTCAGACACGAAGCGGCCAAGCTCATTCAAACTGGAGAACCCTCATGAGCGAACCCATCCTCAAAGTGAGTGAGCTCACCAAGTCTTATGGCGCTATTCAAGCTGTCCGATCGGTCTCGTTTGAAGTCCCCGCGGGTGAAATTTTTGGCGTGATCGGGCCCAATGGCTCGGGCAAGACCACACTGTTCAACAGCATGCTCGGTCAGATCACCCCGGACAGTGGACGCATTGTGTTCAAGGGCGAAGACGTGACCCATTTGGGACCACTCGAGCTCAATCGCAAAGGGGTCGGACGCACCTTCCAGACCTTGCAGGTGTTTCCCAAAATGTCGGTCATGGACAATTTGTTGGTGGCCGCCCAGGAGCACGAAGGCAACAAATGGAGCCGGCTTTGGAGTGCGCACAGCCACACCATTGACGAGCGGGCCAACCACTTGATAGACCAATTTCGCATCCGCCATGTGGCCCACCAAAGAGCTGGCGAGCTCAGCTATGGGCAACAAAAATTGGTCGATATCGCCATGGCCTTTATGCGAGAGCCCGATGTGGTCTTGCTTGACGAACCTTGCGCAGGCGTGAACCCGTCATTGGTGGGTGAGATTGGTCGGCTCTTGAGAGCATTGAACGAAGAAAAAGGCGGCAGTTTTGTGGTGATTGAACACAATATGGACTTTGTCATGAGTTTGTGTCACCGCGTCATGGTCATGGTGGAGGGCGAGATCTTGGCCATCGGCACGCCCGATGAGATTCGCGCCAATGACGCCGTGCTCAACGCTTACCTTGGCAATTAAAGAGAGCCCCAACATGACGACCTTGTCAACTCCTTGCATCGAATTTCAAAACGTGGTGGCGGGCTATAAAGAGTTCATGATCCTCAATGACCTCTCTTTCAAGGTCCACGCGGGCTCGATCACCCTATTGATCGGGCCCAATGGTGCTGGAAAATCCACCGTTCTCAAAACCCTTTTTGGTCTTCTCAACCCCAAATCGGGCCGCATTCTCTTCAAAGGCGAGGAAGTGGGTGGCGCGAGCCAAAAGTCGCTGTTGGCCAAAGGGATCGCCTTTGTGCCGCAAGGGCGCAATCTTTTTGGCCAACTGAGCGTTTATGAAAACTTGGAGCTCGGTGGAATTACGCTGGGCATGCCCACCACCCACGCAAGAATTCCAGAGGTGCTCGAGTTTTTCCCACGAGTCAAAGAGCGCTTGCACTCCAAGGCCAGTGCACTCTCGGGAGGTGAGCAAAAACAACTTGAAATCGGCCGCGCTTTACTCCTAAGACCCTCGGTCATCTTGATTGATGAGCCTTCCATTGGGCTGTCCCCCATGGTGGTGCAAGATGTGTTCAAGCTTTTGAGAAAACTCGCCGATCAAGGAGCCACCGTGTTCATGGTG
>CAISQQ010000308.1 GCA_903887655.1 uncultured Burkholderiales bacterium | reverse complement strand
GAGTCTCGCCCCCGCCTTCTTGGCCAACTTGATCCTCAAGCGCGCGACCACCTGATCGGCGCTCACGTCACGCTCTTTTTTGGGCTTCAAGGTGATGAACATCTCGGCAAAATTGCGCTGCCCGCCACCCGTGAAACCAGTCACGTTGTCCACCGCGGGATCGGCTTTGACGACCGCCATGAACTCCACAATGCGGCTTTGCATGGACTGAAACGAGCTGCTTTGATCGGCCCGGATGCCACCAAAGATGCGTCCCGTGTCTTGCTGCGGAATGAAGCCCTTGGGGATGCTTTTGTAAAGACTGATGTTCAACGCAATGGTGGCCACCAAAATCAAGAGCATGACCGGGGGGTGTCTGAGTGCCCAGCCCAAGCTCAGGCGGTACGCCCGCTCAAGTCGCGGTCCTGTGGATTTGAAGCCCACCATCACGCGGTGAGGCAGCTTGAGCGCGGCGTTTTTAAGCGCGGCAAGCCCAGTCGCCAGTAGGCTCAGCCTCGCCTTGGCTGAAGGTCGGGGGGATGAAGCGCCAAGGTCAGCCGCCCCGTTCATGCCCGACCCCATCATGCCCGACCCGTTCATGCCCGCACCGAGCATGGAGGGGGGCACTGGCCTAGGGCGTGCGGTCTTGGCTGCGCGCGGCTTTAAGAGCGCCGCGCACATCATGGGCGTGGTGGTGAGGGAGACCACCATGGAGATCAAAATCGCCACCGAGAGCACCACCGCAAACTCTTGGAACAGCCGGCCAATGATGCCGCCCATGAGCAAAATGGGAATGAACACAGCAATCAAAGACAGGCTCATCGAGAGCACGGTGAAGGCAATTTCTTTGGCCCCCACGCGAGCGGCCTCAAGCGGCGTCAAACCCGCCTCGATGTGGCGCGTGATGTTCTCAAGCACCACGATGGCGTCGTCCACCACAAAGCCCGTGGCAATGGTGAGCGCCATCAAGGAGAGGTTGTTCAAGCTGTAACCCAGCAGGTACATCACCGCAAACGCACCCGCCAAGGAAACGGGCACAGCCACACTGGGGATGAGAGCGGCGCGCACGCGCTTTAAAAACAAACCCACCACCAAGACCACCAAGGCAATCGAGATCATCATCGCTTTTTGAATTTCGAAAAGCGATGATTTGAGGCTGGGGGTGCGGTCCGAGACGATGCGCATGTTCACCGCTTGCGGGATGGTGGCTTCGAGACTTGGGAGGATGTCCTTGACCCGCCTCACCGCCTCGATCACGTTGGCGCCGGGCTCTTTGTTGAGAATCAACAAGACGGCGGGCTCGCCATCTTCAGCCCCGAAATTGCGAACGTCTTGCACCGAATCCACCACCGTCGCCACATCTCTCAAACGCAAAATTTGTCCGGCGTGGTTGGCCAAAATCAGCTGGGCGTATTCCTGGGCGGTTCTGGCTTGGTCATTGGCCTCGATTTGCCAGACCCGCTCAGCATCTTCGACCAAGCCTTTGGGGCGGTTGCCGTTGAAGGCGACGACGGCTTGCCGCACTTGCTCGCTGGAGAGCCCCACGGCGCTCAGTTTTTGTGGGTCGAGCTCGATGCGCACCGCAGGCAGCGCCCCACCCCCAATGTTGACCTGCCCCACCCCGTCAACTTGGGACAAGCGTTGGGCCAAGACCGTGGAGGCAATGTCATACAAGGCGCCCCGACTCAAGGTCTTGGAGGTGAGCGACAAAATCAGCATGGGCGCGTCGGCAGGGTTGACCTTGCGGTAGGTCGGGTTGTTGGGCATCCCCGTGGGCAAGAGGGCCCTCGCCGCATTCAAGGCCGCTTGCACATCCCGCGCAGCGCCATTGATGTTGCGCTCGAGCTCAAACTGCAAGGTGACGCGCGCACTTCCGAGCGACGAGCGCGAGGTCATCTCCGAGACACTGGCAATGCCCCCAAAGGCGCGCTCAAGCGGGGTGGCCACGGTGGAGGCCATCGTCTCGGGAGACGCACCGGGCAAGGAGGCCGACACCGAGATGGTGGGGAACTCCACTTGGGGCAAGGGCGCCACGGGCAGCCTCACATACGCCAAGGCACCCCCAAGCGCCAGCCCCAGGGTGAGCAAGGTGGTGCCGATCGGGCGAGCAATGAAGAAGTTGGACAAACTCATGGGCAGTCTGGCAGGCAGGGGTGCATCGTTAAGACTGGGGTTGGGATTGGGATTGGGACGGGCGGCCACCCAGCCAGGAGGCAAAGGTGAGGTAGATCACTGGGGTGGTGAACAGCGTCAAGAGCTGACTCACCAAGAGTCCCCCCACCATGGTGACCCCCAAGGGGTTCCTGAGCTCACTGCCCACCCCGGTGCCCAGCATCAAGGGCAGCGCTCCCAAGAGGGCACACAAGGTGGTCATCAAAATCGGGCGAAATCTGAGCAGGCACGCTTGGGTGATGGCCTCTCGCGGGGGGAGTCCGAGTTGCCGCTCGGCCTCGAGGGCGAAGTCAATCATCATGATGGCGTTCTTTTTGACAATCCCAATCAAGAGCACGATGCCAATGACGGCAATCACACCCAGATCCAGGCGTGCGGCCCACAGCGCCATCAGTGCACCCACGCCCGCCGAGGGCAAGGTGGAGAGGATGGTGACGGGGTGGATGAAGCTCTCGTAGAGCACACCGAGCACGATGTACATGGTGACCACCGCGGCCAAGACGAGCCACAAGGTGTTGGACAAGGACCCCTCAAACGCGAGGGCCGCCCCTTGGAACTCGGTTTGGATGTTGACGGGCATGCCGCTTGACTTCAGGGCCGCGAGGTCTTGCCTC
>CAISQQ010000307.1 GCA_903887655.1 uncultured Burkholderiales bacterium | reverse complement strand
CCTGCGGGGCTTTGTTGCTGAGCATCAATACGGCGCTTCAATACAACGCTCAAATACAGCGCTTTGATGCAGCGCTTTGATGCAGCGCTTCAATGGGTGGGGGTGCGCGGTCCTTTGCAGCCTTGCAAAAAGAAATGCTCGATGGCGTAATGCGCCTGATCTCTGGAAGCATGGTCATCAGAGTGCAGTTGAGCGATGGCGCCGTGGATGATTTTTTGCGTCAAGCCTTTGCTCATGGCTTCGAGCACTTGGCTGATGTCTTCGCCCTTGGCGAGCAGCTTTTTGGCGCGCTGAATTTCTAGCTCGCGCCATTGATCAGTTTTTTGGTGCAAGCGTTGGATCAAGGGTACGTCGTCTCGGTTGTTCAGCCAATTCAAAAAACCATGCACGCCTTCATCCACAATGCTTTCGGCTTGGCTCACGGCGGCTTGGCGGTTGTCCTTGCCACTTTGCACCACGTGGCTCAAGTGATCGACACTGTAGAGGTAGACGTTTTTCAAGTCTTGCACTTGGGGTTCAATGTCCCTGGGAACGGCCAAGTCCAGCATGAACATGGGGCTGTTTTTTCGTTTTTTCAAGGCCGATTCCACCGCACCCAAGCCGATCAAGGGCAGGGTGCTGGCGGTGCAGCTGATCACGGCGTCAAATTCGTGGAGTTTTTCAGGAATTTGTCCCAGCGCAATGGCTTGGGCCTGAAAGCGGTTGGCCAGGTCTTGGCCTTTGTCAAAATTGCGGTTGGCCACCGTCATTTGCCTTGGACGACGAGCGGCAAAATGCGTCATGCACAGCTCAATCATCTCGCCTGAACCCACAAAGAGAATGTTGATTTTGCCAAGGTCTTCAAAGAGCTGCGTGGCCAATCGTACCGCGGCGGCGGCCATGCTGATGGAGTGTGAGCCAATTTCCGTTGAGCTTCTCACCCGCTTGGCCACCGAGAAGCTTCTCTCAAAGAGTTGATTCAAGGTCGAGCCCAAGGCGCCGGCCTCGCGTGCGGTTTGAACTGCGGTTTTGAGTTGCCCCAAAATTTGAGGCTCTCCGAGCACCATGGAGTCGAGCCCACTGGCCACACGAAACGCGTGCCGAGCGGCCAAATCATGTTCGTGGGCATAGCCGTGGTCTTGCAAGGTGTTGGTATTGACCCGTCCCAAAGCGGCAAACCAGTCTTTGGTTTGCTCGAAGTGGCTGGGCTGCATGGCGCAATAGATTTCCGTGCGGTTGCAAGTCGACAGCACCGCAGCCTCGGCTTGGTTGCCAAATTGATATTTAAAGTCGGCCAAAAGCGCTTTGACTTGGTCGGCGGCGAACGCAAACTGCTCTCTCACATCCAGGGGGGCGGTGTTGTGATTCAGCCCCAGTGCCCAAACGCTCATGCTTAATCCCTTCAGGCCCACAGTGCGATGGACTGTGGCGCACGGTTGAACAATGACGGGCCGTGGTTGGCCCATGGCAAATCTGGCTTGGCCACCAAGGGTTTATTCCAAGCTTTTTTTGCCCATCAAACTTGACAAATCTTTGTGTAATGATACATTGACATTAATTATTGTCAAATTTTATTTACAAGCAGGTCTTTTGAGGCAAAAACTGGCTTGTCAACGATTCAAGTGGTTGCTCTTCACAAACAGGAGTTAAGGATGGACATTCAAGCCCGAATTCAAAATGCCATGGAGCGTCATTTCCAGCAAGTGTTGAGTGCTAGCACCCCGCCCACCTTGAAAGCGGCCATGCAGCATGCGGCTTTTCCGGGCGGCGCGCGCATTCGTCCCCAATTGTGCACAGCCGTGGCCATGGTGTGCGGCGAAGACGACACCGCTCTCACCGATGCGGGTGCGGTGGCCCTGGAATTGATGCATTGCGCCTCTTTGGTGCATGACGACATGCCCGCGTTTGACAATGCGCTGCTCAGAAGGGGGCAGACCACGGTGCATGCCGAATTCTCTGAGCCCATTGCGCTTTTGACGGGCGACGCCTTGATTGTGATGGCCTACCAAGTCTTGTTGAGTCAGCGCGCACAGGTGCGCTCGAGTGCAGCGCATTCACAGCGTCTCTTGGAGATGATGGACATCCTGAGCCAAGGCGTTGGTGCGCCGAACGGTATTGTGGCCGGCCAGGCCTGGGAGTGCGAGACCAAGGTGGATTTGTGGCAATACCAACGCGCCAAAACAGGCGCCTTGTTCTCAGCGAGCACGAGCCTGGGCGCTGTTGCGGCGGGTGCCAACCCCGCCCCATGGCACGTCTTGGGCGAGAGTTTGGGCGATGCTTATCAAATCGCCGATGACATTCGAGACGTCATTGGTCACATGGACATGATTGGCAAGCCCGTCGGCCAAGATGCAGAGCACGGTCGCCCAAGTGCCGCCCAAGCTTTGGGTCTCGAGGGTGCCAATTCACAATTCAAGCACTTGATTGACACAGCCGCCAAGAGCGTGCCCGATTGTGTCGGGCGTGACTTGCTCAGGGGCATGATTTTCAAAGAGTCGGAGCGCCTGGTCCCCCAGCAGGCCTATCAGGCGTATTTGCAAACCCATCAGCGCACACAGGTGAGCATGGCATGACGCTCAACATCGAGCTCAAGGCTTACCCATCT
>CAISQQ010000306.1 GCA_903887655.1 uncultured Burkholderiales bacterium | reverse complement strand
TTTGAGCGTGGCGCTGCAATCGACTTGGATCCACTATGAAACTCACCACCTTGAAGACAACTCCGCTGGCCTCAGGCCTGCCCCAGGTGCTCGCGCTCCCGCTCCCGCTTGCGCTTGTGCTCTTGGGGCTCTTGGGGCTCTCAGCGTGCTCGCAAATCCCCACCTTGCCCAAAGAGGATTGGCAAGTGCCGCTCTTGTGGAAAGAGACGACTCAAGCGCGCGCGCCTGAATCATCGTCTTCATCTGCGGCCTTGGGTGCTTCAACAGCGTCGGGCAGCGAGCAGTGGTGGCGCGCCTTGCGGGACGAAGGCTTGAACCGGTTGGAGGACGAGCTCTTGGCGGGCAATGTCAATGTCTTAGGTTTGGGTGCACAAGTGCGTGTGGCCCAAGCCACTTTGCGTCAGTCCCAAGCGTCCCTGTGGCCCAGCGTCAATGTGACCGCGTCGAGCTCACGCGCGGCCAACCAACTCTCCGTTCCCAAGGGCACGAGCTACAGCTTGAATGGCTCGCTCAGTTGGGAGCTCGATGTGTGGGGGCGCATCGATGCCTTGACCCAAGTGACCAGCGCCAATGCCCAGGCAAGCGACGCCGATTGGGCCCAAGCGAAGCGTTCCGCTCGCGCCACCTTGGTCCAGACCTATTTGAATTTCCGACTCGCGCAGGCCCAGGGTGCGCTACTGCGAGAGGCTGAAGGGGCTTATGAGAAATCATTGGCCCTCACTCAAGCCAAGTACCGCGCCGGCGTGGTTTCTCAGTCCGATGTGGCCCTCGCTCAAACCCAATTCAAAACCACCCAAGCCCAGCGACACGACCTCGATCTCCAAAGCGCCCAGCTCGAACACGCGCTGGCGGTCCTGATGGGTCGAGCGCCGGCCGAGCTTCGCTTGGCGCCCTTGCCCCTTCAGCCCATGGTCTCGGGGGAGGCCAAGGCCCGCCTTGAGCGGGGGCTCGCCTGGCCGCCCGAGCCACCCGCATTGCCAGAGGTGGTGGCCCTCAGTGTCCTGCAAAAAAGACCCGACATCCATGCGGCCCAATTGCGGGTTCAAGCGGCGAACGCGCAAGTGGGGGTGGCCAAGGCGGCATTTTTCCCGCCCCTCACCTTGTCCTCCTCCGCGGGCTACCGCAACACCAGCCTACCGGGCCTCATTGGCGCGGCCAACCAAGCTTGGTCCTTGGGTCCGAGTTTGGTCTTGCCCCTTTTTGATGGCGGACTCAGACAAGCCAACAAAGAGATTGCCCAGGCCCAGTTGGATGCGGCCGTGCTCAACTACCGACAAGTGGTGCTCACCGCGTTTCAAGAGGTGGAGGACAATTTGGTGGCGAGCTTGGAGCTCTTGGCCGAGGAAGAGGCTTACCAAGCGGCGGCCCAAAGCGCCCTTCAAAACCTCAAGATCACCCTCTCCCAATACCAAAGTGGCACCGTGGCGTATCTCAATGTGGTGAGCGCTCAAACGGCCGCCTTGAATGCGCAAAAGGCCTTTCTCAACGCGCGCACCCAGCGCTGGCTGGCTTGGAATGTGTTGCAGAAAAACTTCTTCATGTAGTTGTTTCTTCGCCGTTGAACGATGGATGTCCATCAAACCTCAAGCCCTCTCGTGCGCTAGGGCGAGGCCTTGAATCGGTCACTTTGGAACAAATGCGCCAGCCTTTGCTGGTGGATCCACTCGCCCAC
>CAISQQ010000305.1 GCA_903887655.1 uncultured Burkholderiales bacterium | reverse complement strand
GGTTTTACAACAAAGTCATGGCTCGCAAATGCAACGGCACCCTGGGTCAATTTGAATGGAATGATGATGAAAAAACTGTTGGTGACCTATCGAGTCAAAGATGTTGAATGGTGGATTTCGAACAATACCTTAACGCAGGTGTGGGGTCCTTTGGGCGTTAAGTTTCAAATTTTCCGGCAAAAAGACACCAACCTTGTGGGCTACTTGGCAGAAATCGCCGATCAGAGCCTGTTGGATGAGGTGCTGGTGAACTCCACACTTTTATCGACCTCGTTGAAAGTCAATGGCGTCATAACAGAAACCATGGAAATGCTAGAAGAGGTTTAGAACCTCGTCGCCATTTATAAATACAGATGAATTCACTCGATTGTTGCTGCCTTGTGTGTTTGATGTTCGCCACAGCCCACGGCGCTTGGAAAGGTTGGACCGCACAAGGGTTTTATTTATTCATGGTCTTTACCTTGTATGTTTTGGCTCTCAAAATCAGTACCAATCGAGAGACAGATTTTTTATTTTCTGAGGGTGATGTGTCGTTCAGAAATGTGATGTACCTGGAGGTCATCTCTCCCTTTGTGGTGATGGCGTTTTTTTTAATTCGACGTTTTCACAACCGAGTTTTTGCCACGCACCACTCTGTTCCAGGCCATCATGTGGTGGGTGGGTTTTTTGGTTTTTTGACGGGTGTATTTGCTTTGCTTTACTTGTTTGTCTGGATAGGAATGACCGACATCAAGACCCAGACATGGTGGACCTCGTCATTGGAATACGAAGCCAGTGAAATTGCACACGATTGGGTCGGCATTATTTTTAAAACGCTGCAGTCCTTCTTGATTTGACGCTGTCTGTTCATTGTCGAAGTGACCGGGTATTGAGCGATGTTGGACACTTCCTACCAAGCCCTCCTCAGCACCTCTCACTCTTGAATAAGGCCTGTGGGGTGAAAGGGCTTCTTGTTTGACGCATTGAAAATTAAGACCCCACAACAGCTGGGGGCCAAGACTCCCGCTTGAATTCATGACGCGCTCTTCAAAGAATCGACTCCAACCAGAGCTTCAAACACCGTTTATCCGGTGAGGCGATCATGCCAAAAGTAACAATGAATTCCCCTGATTCATTATGACTGGACACTGTTGATGTGTTGGCGAGCGGCATCTTGAATGCTGATGACTTTATCGTCACTCAAACGGGCAAGATTTTTGAGTTGCATGGCCATTCTGGGATTCTTACTCAGCACTGTTTGATGTTGGATTAGAAAATTCCAATAAAGCGTGGTCATGGGGCAGGCTGTTGGGCCGGTGGCCAAAGCGGGGTCATAGGGGCATGAATTGCAATAGTTGCTCATGCGCTGAATATATTTACCGCTGGCAATATAGGGTTTGCTGGCCATCAAGCCGCCGTCCCCGTATTGTGACATTCCCAGGGTGTTGGGGAGTTCGACCCATTCGACGGCATCGACAAAGACACTTAAAAACCATTCATGCACAAATCGGGGATCAACCCCAAGCATGAGCGAGTAAAGCCCCAAGACCATCAGTCGTTGAATGTGATGGGCGTAGCCGTGCTTGAGCGTTTGGGCAATCACGGATTGTAAGCAGGCCATGTCCGTTTGAGCATTCCAGTAAAAAGAGGGAAGGGGATTCTTGGCTTGCATTGCATTGAGCGACAGGTACTGGGGCATTTTTAACCAATACATTCCCCTGACATATTCGCGCCAACCCAGAATTTGTCGAATAAAACCTTCAACGCTGGCAATGGGCGCTAGGCCAGCCTTGTAAGCAGCCTGTGCCGCTGCAACAACTTCGCGCGGATTGAGCAGCTTGAGATTGAGGCTGGCGGAAATGTGCGCATGAAAGAGCCAGGGCTCATTCGTCCACATG
>CAISQQ010000304.1 GCA_903887655.1 uncultured Burkholderiales bacterium | reverse complement strand
TACGAATTGGTGAAGCTCTTTTTCTTGCTCACTTTCGCGGCGGCCATTCCAGCGATCGTATCGGGGGGTATCGCTGAGAGAGCGCGCTTTAACCCACAACTCATCGCCACCTTCATGTTGGTGGGATTTGTTTATCCCTTTTTTGAAGGGATTGCATGGAACCAGCACTATGGGTTTCAGGCCTATTTGAAAACCCATTTCGGCCAAGAATTTCATGACTTTGCCGGCTCTGTTGTGGTTCATGCGGTGGGCGGCTGGATAGCGCTGCCGGCTGTTTACTTCCTGGGCGCGAGGTTGGGGCGCTACGGCAAAGACGGCCGAGTCACGGCGCATCCGCCGTCGAACATTCCATTCTTGGCTTTGGGAGCGTGGATTTTAAGTGTGGGCTGGTTTGGCTTTAACGTGATGAGTGCGCAAAGCATTGACAAAATCTCAGGTCTCGTCGCCATGAACTCCCTCATGGCCATGGTCGGTGGCATTTTGGTGTCTTGGTTGATGGGTAAAAATGATCCGGGATTTGTTCACAATGGGCCTTTGGCGGGTTTGGTGGCGGTTTGCGCGGGCTCGGACGTCATGCACCCCTTGGGCGCCTTGGTGGTGGGCGCAGTGGCAGCGGCCTTGTTCGTCTACCTCTTCACCTTGGAGCAAAACCGCTGGAAGATCGATGACGTCTTGGGGGTCTGGCCCTTGCACGGCGTGTGTGGACTTTGGGGAGGCATCGCAGCGGGTATCTTTGGCCAAACGAGTTGCGGGGGCCTTGGTGGGGTCTCCTTGGCCTCCCAATGTTTGGGCTCCTTCCTAGGAGTCGCCATTGCCTTGATCGGTGGGGGCGTGGTCTACGGCGTGCTCAATGTCGTTTGTGGGGGCTTAAAACTCACCGAGGAAGAAGAGCAGCAAGGTGCCGATTTGTCCATCCACCACATCTCGGCCACACCCGGCAAAGAGAGTCCTTGGGGCTAAGAGCGACAAAGAGGGGCCAGAGGGGCCAGAGCGGCGAGAACCACCGATGGGCCTGAAGTCCGCGTGCCGCTCATGGGATAATGAACGACTCGGCTCTTAAACCCACGGCCTGCCGTTTTTTTTGTTTGAGTTTCTCTGACCCATTGACTCCACTGCACACCATGACCGACAACTTTTCTCCCCAAAACGCTTCCATTCCGGCCTACGAGACGCTCTTGGTGACCCCTCAAGATGACCACGTCCTCTTGGTCACCCTCAATCGACCCGAAGTCGCCAACGCTTTGAACACCCGAATGGGGCAAGAATTGGAAGACCTTTGGGGGCGCCTCACCTTGGACCCCCAAGGCGTGCGCTGTGTCGTGCTCACGGGTGCAGGGGACAAGGCGTTTTGCGGCGGCGGTGACCTCAAAGAGCGCCACGGCATGAGCACCGAGCAGTGGACCCGCCAGCATGAGATATTTGAGCGCCAGTATTGGGCGCTGCTCGACATGCCCATCCCCACCATTGTGGCGCTCAATGGGCATGCTTATGCCGGTGGATTGGAGATGGCTCTCACGTGTGACTTCATGTACGCGAGCGCCAAAGCGCGAATGGCCCTCACTGAAGTCACCCTCGGCATCATGCCTGGCGCGGGTGGCACTCAGCTTTTGCCAAGAGCCGTGGGCGAGCGTCGCGCCAAAGAGATCTTGATGACAGGTCGCCCTTTCACTGCACAAGACGCTTTGAGTTGGGGCCTGGTCAATGCGGTCTTTGAGCCCTCAGAGGTGTTGGCAAAAGCACTTGAGACGGCAAAAATCATTGCCCGCAATGCACCGCTATCCATCAAGCAACTCAAAAAATCAATTCGCTATGGTGGACAAATGGAGCTCAAAACGGCTTTTCGTTTTGAAGTGGAGTCCTACAACCATTTGATCAACACGCATGACCGTGTCGAAGGCATTGCTGCCTTCAACGAAAAAAGACCCCCCAAGTTCACCGGTCGCTGATCGTTGTCGTCACGTTTTTGGCTCCAACCGGACCGCGCTGCTCGCCTCTTTTTGAGCTCGCGGCTCCTGGCTCAAGGCCAGCAATTGCTCGCAATCGGTTGATCCAGGTCAAGGGGGGCCTGGGTTCACATGCCCATAATTCAGGCGTCAACCTCTGATCGTTTTGTCGCGGTTGACCTCCCAGAGCATCAACCGTGAAACGACCCGCCCATGCCCAACCCCGATATTGATTTACAAATTTCAGGAATGACCTGCGCCATGTGCGCAAAAGCGGTCGAAAAAGCGCTTTGCAGCGTGCCTGGCGTACAAACTGCGGTCGTCAACTTGGCCACTGAACGCGCGCATGTGCACTTCAGTGGAGAGGTGCATTCTCAAACCTTGAGCTCTGCCGTGGAAAAGGCTGGCTATCAAGCGTCTTTCATGCTGGAAGGTCAAGAACAAGTTTTAAATGAGATGCCCAAAACTTGGCCCATACTGCTGGGCTTTGGGTTGACGCTGCCGCTCATGGCGCCCATGGTGTTGCATTGGCTCGGCTGGCCCGTGATGATGCCGCCTGTGTGGCAATTCTTGCTCGCCAGTCCAGTCCAATTTCTCTTGGGGGCGCGCTTTTATGCAGGTGCCTGGCGATCGATTCGCTCCCACTCACCCAATATGGACTTGTTGGTGGCGATGGGCACGAGCGCTGCGTATGGCTTGTCTCTCTACCTTTGGCTCGTGGAGGACTCGCTCGCCACTCACTCGATGGGCAGACCTTTGTATTTTGAGTCCTCGGCCACCGTGATCACCTTGGTGATGCTGGGCAAATGGCTCGAGGCCCGGGCCAAGAGAAAAACCACGCAGGCCATTCAAGCGCTCAACGCACTGAGGCCCACACGGGTGAATGTCATTCGTGACGGACAAGTGCAAGAAGTGGACATGGCCCTAGTCAAGGTGGGAGACCACATGCTGGTTCGCGCTGCTGAGCGTTTTGCCACCGATGGCATTATTTTGCAAGGCAGCACCCACACCGACGAGTCCATGCTCACTGGCGAGAGCGAGCCCCTCTCCAAGAACCAAGGTGACAAGGTCTTTGGTGGATCGATCAATTTAGAAGGGCTCTTGACGGTTGAGGTCACGCAAACGGGTCGCTCAACGCTCTTGTCACGCATCATCGACTTGGTGGAATCCGCGCAAGCCGGCAAGGCACCTGTGCAAAAACTGGTCGATCAAGTCAGCGCCGTATTTGTGCCAACGGTCTTGGTCATGTCGTTGCTCACGCTCGTGACTTGGATGCTCATGACCCACCATTGGGAGACCTCCATCATCAATGCGGTGTCGGTTTTGGTGATTGCTTGTCCCTGCGCTTTGGGCTTGGCCACCCCCACAGCCATCATGGTGGGCACAGGATTGGCTGCCCAACAAGGGATTTTGATCAAAGACGCCCAAGCACTCGAAGTGGCCCACGCCATCACCTTGGTGGCATTTGACAAAACCGGCACGCTCACGGTGGGTCACCCCGCTTTGATGGATGTGAGGGTGCTGTCTGACGTGTACTCAAAGACCCAAGTCCTAGAAACGTCTGCCCAGTTGCAACTCGCCAGCACCCACCCCTTGGCATTGAGTGTGGTGAAGGCCTGGAGAGCGCAGGTGCAGCCCATCAAGTCGCCCCCCTTGAGCAACTCACCGCTGCCCAGCCATTTCCAAGAAATACCCGGTCGAGGCGTGAGAGCAGACCTCGCGGGCTCGCACTATGCGCTGGGCAGCACCCAGTGGATGCTCGAACTCGGTGCTCAAGAAGACACCTTGCTCGCGGCTTCAAAGGAGGACTTGCGCCAAGGCAGAACCTGCTCATGGCTTGCCCAGATCGATGATCCCCACCCGCCTCATTTGTTGGCGTTGCTGGTGTTTGG
>CAISQQ010000303.1 GCA_903887655.1 uncultured Burkholderiales bacterium | reverse complement strand
TTTGTATCAAAGAGCACTTTTGAGATATTTGGATTTTCGCAAAAATTAAAATCAATCGTTGGCAAGCGCGTGAATTAAAACAGTTTTTGGAATTCTTCAGCCCTTAGATTGGCTAGTTGTAAGACACCATTCACCGTTCCAACCCTCACTTCTTTTTGATTAGGCATAAAGCAACTCTGCACGCCGTGTTTCATTCCGATGTGACTATCACATCGGCTTGATGTGGTAATTCCAAGTGTTTAAAACGCATTAACAATACCCGCAACTGCTAGCCCTAGAAATTTAGGCAAGTTCAACTTCAAAAGTTGTAACAATTGGGTGTGGGCGAATGGTTAAAGGAAACTCTTCAAGGTATAACCTTGTCGCCTCTTTTAAGTTTGAAATGGACTCTTGGTATGTTTCACCTTGAGTTGTGGTTCCTGTTTCGGGGTTTAGAGCAATATAACCACCTTCCTCAGCCTCAGTAATTATGGCGGTCAGTAAAATGAATATCTCCCTGTTTCAGTCAATACCTTATAAGAGCATTTTATCCCTTAAGTGAGCTTATGGCTAGAGCACTAGTGGTTTGAAGTAAAGCCTCTAGAAACTTTAAAGTCTCGGATTAACAGTCCGAGGCATCTCGAAATAGGGGCCTGACTTTAACTGCTGATACGAACCGATGGGGAATGGATTGCCCCCAAAAAAAAGACCCCTTCAGGGGCCCAATGGAGAAAAACAGCAGTTTTCGTTGGTCTTGACCTCAGCCTTTGTCGATGGCCATGAAGACAAAGATCAATAAAAGCGTGATGATGGTCATGCTGACGACGAATTCAGACATGTTGGGCAATCCTGTGCTGAGGCCGCGGTGGAGGTGTGGTGTTGGCGAATTGGTCGTGATGTTCAGTCTTGAGGTATTCTTTGACCGACTTCATATAAGCCATTGGATTGGTATTGATTTTAGCCAACAGCGCATTGAGCTCCCACTGATTCATTTGGGTGCCTTGCATGAGTTGTGTCCATCCGACGGTTTGATCGGCGTGTTCAGAAATCCAAAGCGTCAAAGCCCAAAGGCGGGCTTTGTCGGATTCTGACAAATGCTGAAGGGCGGGATTGGTGCTGAACATGGTGGTGGCCTGGTGAATATCGCTGTGGAGGGTGCATCTGTACATCTACTCTAAGATTGAATCGACGCATGGCTTTAAAACTTGAGGTTGAGCTTTGCTGAGCATGCCTGAGCATTGGGGGGTCAAACCCACAACCAGACGACTCAAATGCCGCGCGCCTTGGGTCAACCAATCAGCCAAGCCAAGGCCGTTGACCTCTAAGCTGGCAATGGGGATGGCTCTCGTGCCAGTGTCTCGTTCAGGCCAGCGCTCGAGTTAAACCTGCTAAGATCGTGCTCCAACGGGAGACCCCTTCATGAAAAAATTATGCCTGTCCTTGTCTTGCTTGATGGCCCTCATGGGCATGATGACCATGACTGCAACTGCTGCCCGAGCGGATACGGCAGGCAACTGGGATAAGTTCTCCAGCGTCCTCACGGTGGGCGCACCTTTGGTGGCGGGATTCAATTCATGGCGCAAAGGTGACGACGACGGTGTCAAGGACTTGGGCTTGTCGCTTTTTGGTACCTTGGTGATCGATGAGGCGATTAAAAACGTTCACCACGAGACGCGACCTGACCGCTCAGGCAATGACAGTTTTCCTTCAAATCATGCGGCGGTGTCTTTTGCAACAGCCCACTATGTTGACATTCGTGACTCGGGAGTCGGTGCCAATTATTATTACGCCGCTGCGGTACTGACCTCCTACGCCCGTGTCCAGGCGAGACAGCATTATTGGAAAGACACCGTTGCAGGTGGGGGCATCGGTTTTTTGATGAGTGGGGTGGCCACAGACCCCAAATCCATGAAGGTCACCGCTACACCGCTCAGAGGTGGGGTGGCGCTCAATTGGATTCAACCCCTGGAATAAACAACGACCGGCCCTAAAGCGGTTGAATCGTTGAAATCGTGATCATCAGCAGTGCTGAAGCTGGGTTGTTCTCCTAGTGACAACAGGGGCTCACCCAGACCACAATGCCAAGACTGTTCTTGTCCTTTGGAAGGTCCTCCATGAAGCTCGCTCGTGTTTGGTATTTGTCGATGATGGTGACTGTCGTGTTAAGCGTGTCTGGCATGGATGCTCACGCCCAAACCAGCCCCAGCACCTATCCCTCTAAACCCATCCGCATCGTGATTGGTTTCCCGCCTGGGGGTGGAATTGATATCGTGGCGCGGATGATGGCTCCCAAGCTCACCGAGGTGCTGGGGCAATCGGTCGTGATCGACAACCGCCCGGGCGCCAATGGAGTGCTCGGGATGGACGCTGTGGCCAAATCGGCGCCGGATGGTTACACGGTCTTCTTGGGCACCTTGGGCAACCTGAGCGTGAACCCCAATTTTTATCCCAATTTACCGTTCAATTACGACAAGCAATTCATGGCCTTGACGCAAATTGCATCGGTGCCTTTTTTGCTGGTGGTCAACCCTGGGCTGCCAGTCAAAAGCATGCCAGAGTTCATCGCCTACGCCCATGCCAATCCCGGCAAACTCAATTACTCATCGAGCGGTACGGGTGGCTTGCCGCATTTGGCAGGGGAGTTGCTCTCGAGCATGACGGGCGCAGACATGGTGCACATTGCCTACAAGGGCAGTGCCCCAAGCATCAGCGATGTGATCTCGGGTCAAGTGCAGTTCACTTTTGAGGCTGGCGCACCCTTGTTGCCCCACATTAAAAGTGGTCGTTTGCGCGCATTGGCCAGTACCGGTAAAGATCGCTTGGGGGTACTGCCTGACGTTCCCGCCGTGTCCGAGACATTGGCGGGTTACCAAATTGTGAATTGGTACGGTATGGTGCTGCCGATGGGAACTCCCAAAGAGGTGGTGGCACGCTTGAACACGCAGATCGCCAAGGTGTTGGCCATGCCCGATATACGCGAGCGCATGGTGGCCATGGGCACGGAGCCAGTGAGTAACTCGCCCGAAGAATTCGCACAATTCATCAAGTCAGAGTCGCAAAAATGGTCAAAAATTATTCACGATAAAAATATTCGAATTGAATAGGTGCCCAGATGTTGAGGTCATGAGGCCCCTAACTTGCTTTTCACCACGACCCAGAGTCCGCTCATGAAACCCTTGACCCCATCGTCCGAGTCTTCGCTGCACTTGCCCTATGCTGGCTTGCGTGTGGTGGAGTTCAGCCACATGGTGATGGGGCCGACCTGTGGCATGATCTTGGCCGACATGGGGGCAGAGGTGATCAAGGTCGAGCCGATTGGGGGGCACAAGAAGGGAGACGCCACACGAGAGCTGCTGGGCTCCGGTGCAGGTTTTTTCCCCATGTTCAATCGCAATAAGAAAAGCGTGGCCTTGAACTTGGAGACACCCGAGGGGCTGAGCGCGGCCAAGCGACTGGTCTGTTCAGCCGATGTGGTTTGCGAGAACTTCAAAGCCGGCGCCATGGCCAAGCTCGGTCTCGACTATGCTCAGTTGAAGACTGAGCACCCGCGGCTGATTTATGTGAGTCACCGAGGCTTCTTGCCTGGTCCTTATGACAAGCGCACGGCCTTGGATGAGGTGGTGCAAATGAT
>CAISQQ010000302.1 GCA_903887655.1 uncultured Burkholderiales bacterium | reverse complement strand
GGTTTGACATGTCTGCGATTGTTCAAGCCTCGCCTGGTGAGACTGCAAGTGTAGCGGGCACATTGCTCTTGGCACTGATGGAAAGTGCCAGTACTTTGTATGTGTCCAAAAGCTTACAGATCACTCAATGGCCGAGCTTTTTAAAATTCCATACCGGTTGCGTTCTTTCTCAAGATTGCAGCCAAGCCCAATTCATCTGGATTCATCAGATGCAAGATCTGCCGTCATTGAAAAATTGCGCATTGGGCAGTCCTGAGTTTCCAGATCAATCGAGCACCGTGATCATTGATGTTGAAGCAATCCATTTGCCTTCAACACCAGGAGATGGAAAAGTGTGGAGTGGGCCCGGTATCAAGGAGCCCATAACGGTTGACATCATGGGGTTACCCAAGGCTTTCTGGCTTGAGCGTCAAAGTCTGCAAAATTTGTACCCCTGCGGTGTCGATATCATTTTTTGCACCCCCTCTCAAATTGTCTCTTTGCCCAGATCCACACACATTGGAGAGTCAGCATGTATGTAGCGGTCAAGGGAGGCGAGAAAGCCATTGCCAACAGCGTGCAGTTGCTCAACGCTGAGCGCAGAGGTCGACTCGATGTGACGGAGATAGAAGTTGGCCAAATAAGCCAACAACTTCGCCTCGCCGTTGGTAAGGTCATGAACGAAGGGGCCTTGTACGACTCAGAACTCGCAGCCCTGGCCATCAAGCAAGCGGCGGGAGATTTACTGGAAGCTTGTTTTTTACTTCGCGCATATCGCACGACCTTGCCCCGAATGGGCTACACCTTGCCCATAGATACCAACGCCATGGTGATTCGCAGAAGAATATCTGCCACGTTCAAGGACCTCCCGGGCGGACAATTGCTCGGGGCCACCTATGATTACACCCAACGATTGCTCGATTTTTCATTATTAGACCAACACCACACTGAACCCCTTGAAGAGGGAAACCTGCCCTCAGAACATATCAAAAGCGTGATTGATGTTTTTAATGAGGAGAATTTACTCGAGGCCGATCTCCCTCTAGAGGGCGACCCCGATCCCAAGGACATCACCCGCGAGCCTTTGCATTTCCCCGCCGATCGACCCACACGCTTACAAAACTTGGTCCGTTCGGATGAGGGATTTCTGCTCGGTATGGCTTACTCCACACAACGGGGGTATGGCCACACCCACCCCTTTGCGGCTGAAATCCGGTTTGGCTTGGTGAGCGTGGTGATCCAACCCGAGGAACTTGAGTTTTCGATTGATATCGGTGAGATTGAAATCACTGAGTGTCAAATGATCAATCAATTTTCAGGCAGCAAAGACAAGCCTCCACAATTCACCAGAGGGTATGGATTGGTTTTTGGACATCAAGAGAGAAAAGCGATGGCCATGAGCTTGGTTGATCGCTCTTTGAGAGCCAAAGAACTGGGTGAAACCATTGAGTCTCCCGCTCAAATGGAG
Source organism: uncultured Burkholderiales bacterium (assembly GCA_903887655.1). GTDB lineage: Bacteria > Pseudomonadota > Gammaproteobacteria > Burkholderiales > Burkholderiaceae_C > Limnohabitans. The sequence goes on along the minus strand of CAISQQ010000302.1, from coordinate 845 downwards.
GAGTTTGTCCTCTCACACAGCGACAGTTTGGAATCCTCTGGCTTTGTTCAACATCTCAAACTCCCGCATTATGTGGATTTTCAATCGGAGTTGGAACTCGTGAGGCGACTCAGAAAGAGTGCGCTCGAGGAGAAGGCCCATGACTGAACCTCTCACAACGGCAAGCCGCGGCTTTAACTTCGCTTACTTGGATGAACAAACCAAGCGCATGATTCGGCGCGCTTTACTCAAAGCCATTGCAATACCAGGCTATCAGGTGCCCTTTGCATCGAAAGAAATGCCCTTGCCTTACGGCTGGGGCACCGGCGGCATCCAGGTCACCGCTTCAATTATTGGTCGAGATGACACGCTGAAAGTCATTGACCAAGGCAGCGACGACACCGTCAATGCGGTCAACATTCGCAAGTTCTTTCAAAAAACCACCCAAGTGGCCACCACAGAGGACACCGAAAAAGCCACTCTCATTCAAACCCGACACCGCATACCCGAGCACCCCTTGAGCGAGGGGCAAATCATGGTCTACCAAGTTCCTGTCCCCGAGCCTCTTCAGCGCTTGGAGCCCAAAGGCGAACAAACGCGGCGCATGCATGCGCTGGCCGATTATGGCCTGATGCATGTGAAACTGTACGAAGACATCACCCATTTCGGGAAAATCACTTCCACTTACGATTACCCCGTGATGGTCAACCATCGGTACTTGACATCGCCCTCGCCCATTCCGAAATTTGACAATCCTAAGTTGCACCAATCCCAAGCCTTGCATCTCTTTGGAGCCGGGCGAGAGAAAAGAATCTACGCCATCCCCCCCTACACCGATGTGGTGAGCTTGGGGTTTGAGGATCACC
>CAISQQ010000301.1 GCA_903887655.1 uncultured Burkholderiales bacterium | reverse complement strand
CTGACCGCTATTCAAGAAATGAAACCATGACCACTTCTGCCCATGACGACCCGCCACCCGCGCCTGTAAAAGCAACCAAGGCCAAGACCCCAAGACCGAAGTCCACCCAGTCGAGCAAAGTCGCCAAGCCCAGCGCCTCCACCCAGGCCCCTGAGGCGCTTGCCGCCTCGCCTTTGGCTGCCGAGGCTTTGTCCGATGTGGACCGCATGCTGGCCGAGTTGGCCAATGCGGGCACGAGCGCAGCGAGTGGTGAGCCCACCAAGATGGATCCCGCCCTTCAGCACTGTGGGCTGGTGGCCATCGTGGGGCGGCCCAATGTGGGCAAATCGACCTTGATGAACGCCTTGGTGGGACAGAAAATCAGCATCACCTCACGCAAAGCCCAGACCACGCGGCATCGCATTCAGGGCATCAGAAACGAAGGCCATGGACAACTGATCTTTGTCGATACCCCTGGGTTTCAAACCCTGCACAACAACGCCTTGAATCGCTCGCTCAACAAAACGGTTTTGGGTGCCATTGGCGATGTGGACCTCATTTTGATGGTGGTGGAGGCGGGCTACTTCAATCAATCCGACGCCAAGGTCTTGTCCTTGTTCAAACCCAGCGTGCCCGTGATTTTGGTGGCCAATAAACTCGACCAAGTCAAGTCGCGCGAGGCCATGATGCCCTGGTTGCAAGAGATGCAAGCGCGCTTTGATTTCAAAGCCATCATCCCCATGTCGGCCAAAACGGCCAAAGACGTGGAGCGCTTGGTGGTGCTGTGCTTGGCCGATTTGCCCTTGCAGCCTTGGTGGTTCAACAACGAAGAACTCACCGACAAGAGCGAGCGTTTTTTGGCCAGCGAAATCATTCGAGAAAAACTCTTTCGCTTCACCGGTGACGAATTGCCCTACACCTCCACGGTCGTGATCGATCAGTTTGAGGAAGAAAAGGGCAAAACGGTGGCCCGCATGGTCAAGATCGCGGCCACCATCGTGGTCGAGCGCGATGGCCACAAGGCCATGGTGATTGGTGAAAAAGGCGAAAAACTCAAAAGAATGGGCACCGAAGCCCGCCAAGAGCTCGAGCATTTGCTCGGCGCCAAGGTGTTTTTGCAGTTGTGGGTCAAGGTTCGCTCCGGTTGGGCGGACGATGAGGCGCGGGTGCGCAGTTTTGGCTACGAGTAGAGACCCGCGCAGAACCCGCGTTGCGGACGAACCCGCTTTCGTCTTGCACCGCTACGACTGGAGCGAATCGAGTCTGGTGCTCGATGTCTTTACCCGTCACCATGGGCGCATGGCGCTCGTGGCCAAGGGCGCCAAGCGGCCTCACTCGAATTTGCGCCCGGTGATCATGCCCTTGCAGCCGCTGCAGCTGAACTTCAGCGGCGACCATGAGGTCCGCACCTTGACGGCTGCACACTGGCTTGGCGGGCACGTCTTTCCCCGGGGCGACTCACTGCTGGCGGGCTTTTATTTGAATGAACTGCTCCTAAAGCTCATGGCGCGTGAGGATCCGCACGAACACTTGTTTGACTTGTATGCCCAGGTGGTGAACATCTTGGCCAGTGGGCTCGAGCCCACCTTGTGGCCGTTGATGCGTGCATTTGAATTGTTGCTTTTAAAGGGACTTGGGCTGCTGCCCAATTTGGATGCTCAAAGTGCCAACTTGCAGCCCTTGGACCCACAGGTGCTCTACGCTTTACTCGCGCCGCTGGGGCTGGTGTCGGTGGAGGGATTGGGGGAGGAGGAGCGTGCGAGATTGAACCTGGGGCTCAAACTCACCCCTCACCCAGCCGCCCCCTGGGGTTCAGCTGCAACGCTGCTCGCTCCAGGCGTGGGCTTACCGTCTTTGGCCCCTCAGACGCGCGCGCTCGCTCAGGCTCAGGCTCGCTCGCTCTCGAGTGGATCTGGATCTGGGGTGGGGGCGGGGGGGAACCCATCAGGGTCTGCTTTGGAGAGCGCTTCAGGCTCGGCAGGCCTGCCCACACCCAACACCCTGGCCGGGCTCAGTGGCGAGCACTGGCAAGCCTTGGCTTGGGCCTTGAATTCGAGCGAACCACTCACGGCAACGCTTCGAGTCTGCGCTGAGTTTGAAGCCTGGGAGCGTGCGAGCTTGCAGACCCAACTCAGAGCCTGGCTCACCCATCATTGTGGGGGGGTGGGTCTTAAAACGCGCCAGTTCATGGTGGACATCCAGGCCTTGTGAGATACTCTGAGGGATCTTGAAGCCATCAACATGACGACGCCCTCCAAGCCCACTTTGATCTCCCCCACGCACTTGGATCCTCCAGCTCTGGGGGGCGGGTGCGCGCTCTCGGTCAATGTCAATAAGATTGCCCTGGTGAGAAACGCCAGAGCCTTGGAGATACCCAGCGTCGTGGGCTTGAGCGAAGTCTGTCTCCAAGCGGGCGCGCATGGAATCACGGTCCACCCCAGACCCGATGAGCGGCATATTTTGACGCGAGACGTGGCCGCTCTTGCTCAACTGCTGAAGGCTTGGCCCGATCGGGAGTTCAATATCGAAGGCAACCCGCTGCACAATTTGATGGAGTTGGTGCGCGAATTTCGGCCCCACCAAGCCACCTTGGTGCCCGATAGCGTGGCGCAGTCCACCAGCGACCATGGTTGGCGCTTCCCCCAAGACTTGGAGGTCTTGCGACCGATCGTGAAGACGATTCAATCGTGGGGCGTCAGAGTGAGTCTTTTTATGGATCCAGAGCCTGAGCAAATGCAGTTTTGCCAACAGTTGGGTGTCGAGCGTGTGGAGCTTTACACCGAGTCCTATGCCCAAGGTTTTTTGCACGCCAAGCAAAGCCCCTCGGGCTTGCTCGATCCGCAGCGACTCCAACAGGCCTTGTCGCCCTATGTCCAAACGGCCCACGCGGCCCACGCCTGTGGCTTGGAGCTCAACGCTGGGCATGACTTGAGTGCAGACAATTTGCGCCCCTTTCTCACCCATGTGCCGCACGTGCGTGAGGTCTCTATTGGGCACGCCCTGATGGCCGACGCACTGATGCTTGGCTACGGCCAAGCGGTGCAGCTCTATTTGGCCCAAATCCCCGCGCCGGCGACGCACGCATGAGTGAGGTGCAACACGTCTTTGGTGTGGGCACCGATATCTGTGATATTCGTCGCATCAAGCTCACGCTCGAGCGCCACGGTGAGCGCTTTGCGCGGCGCATTTTAGGGCCCAATGAGTGGCGTGTCTTTGAGCTTCGATCGGCGCGTTTGAGCGAGCGCGGTGTGCGTTTCGTGGCCAGCCGGTTTTCAGCCAAGGAGGCCTTTAGCAAAGCCATTGGACTGGGAATTCGCTCGCCCATGCAGTGGCGACTGTGCGAGGTGGTCAATGCCCCCTCAGGCCAGCCCCAGGTGTTGCTGCACGGTGAATTGAAGGACTGGTTTGATGCCAAGCGCCTGAGCGCCAAGGTCAGCCTGTCTGACGAGAGCGACTACGCCGTGAGTTTTGTGGTGGTGCAGCAAAGTGTGGGCCTGCACTCACCCGCCCCGCTTGGGTAGGAGTCGCTTGCGAGCCGTGTGCCAACGCCCACTGAACGGTCAGCTTCAACGCCAACATCTTGGCCACCGCCTACCTCACCACCTATCTCACCAACTACCTCACCACCTACGCCACCGTCACTCCAACAAGAGAACATGAAAAAAAATAAATCCTCCAAATCCTCCAAATCCTCTCAAGCCGCTTTGAGCGCGAGGTCGACCCAGCCTTTGCACGAGCATGGCCTGCAGCACTCGCCAGTTTTGTTGGATATTGACGGTCTTCATCTGAGCAAAATCGACCGCTCGCGCTTGTCGCATGTGCTCACGGGCGGGGTGATCCTATTTGCCCGCAATTATCAGAGCAAGGAGCAACTCTCAGCCTTGTGCGCGAGCATTCGAGAGG
>CAISQQ010000300.1 GCA_903887655.1 uncultured Burkholderiales bacterium | reverse complement strand
TTGGCCAACAAGCCTACAGTGCGAGCAAAGGAGGACTGGTGAGCATGACCTTGCCCATGGCGAGAGATTTGGCCCAGCACGGTATTCGTGTGTGCAGCATCGCACCAGGCCTCTTTGCCACCCCACTCTTGAAAGAGTTGCCCCCTGCAGTTCAGGAGTCTTTGGCCGCTGCAATCCCCTTTCCCAAGCGTCTCGGTGAGCCCAAAGAGTTCGCCAGCCTGGCTTGTCACATCGTGAGCAACCGCCACCTCAATGGCGAGGTGATTCGACTCGACGGTGCGCTTCGAATGGCTTCCAAGTAAATCGTTCCCCCAACCTTAACCTCACTTTCACCCCCCAACCCCAAGGAGACCTCAGCATGAACTTCAAACGCAAACTTCTCGCCGCCCTCGTGTCATCCCTCGCACTGGGACAGGCTTATGCAGACATCAACATCGGTGTGAGCCTGTCTTTGACGGGACCGGGCTCGGGCTTGGGAATCCCCATGCAAAATCAACTCAAGCTGTTCCCCAAAACCATTGCCGGGGAAAAAGTCAATATGGTCATCATGGACGATGCAACCGATCCCAGCAAAGGTGCAGCCAATGCCCGACGTTTTGTGACCGATGACAAAGTCGACTTGATCATCGGCTCGTGTGTGACCACCGTGGCAGCGGCCATGGCCGAAGTGGCCAGCGGCGCTGAGACGGTCCAGTTGGCCGCTTCCCCCGTGGGTGTTCCTCCAGGCAAAGACAAATGGCTCTTTCGCCTTCCCCAGTCCAACACGGTCATGGGCTATGCCGTGGTTGAGCTCATGAAAAAGCAAAATATCAAGACCTTGGGGTTTTTGGGCTACTCTGACGCTTATGGTGAGCAGTGGCTGAGCGAGATCACCCCCATGCTCGACAAAGCCGGCATCAAAATGGTCGGTGTTGAGCGCTTTGCCAGAACCGACACGAGTGCCACGCCCCAGGCCCTCAAGCTCAACTTGGCCAACCCAGACGCCATTTTGGTGGTCGCCTCTGGCAGTGGAGCGGCCATGCCTGAACTCGCTTTGCTCGAGCGTGGCTACAAGGGCAAAATTTACCAAACCCATGCCGCCGCCACCCAAGACTTGATGCGCGTGGGCGGCAAAGCGGTCGACGGCACTTACGTGGTGTCAGGACCTGCCGTGATTGCCGAGCAGTTGCCCGAGACTCATCCCTCCAAAAAGACAGCCATCGCGTTTGTACAAGGCTATGAAAAAGTCTACGGCGCAGGCAGCCGCAATCAATTTGCAGGCCACTCTTATGACGCCGAAATTGTGATGGAAAAAATCATCCCCATGGCCCTCAAAAAGGCCAAGCCTGGCACTCCAGAGTTCAGGAATGCGCTTCGGGTGAGTTTAGAGACCATGGGACGCACCGTGTTTTCACATGGCGTGATGAATTGGACCGCCACGGACCATTGGGGCTACACCATGGAGACTGGGGTGATGCTCAAAGTGGTTGATGGTCAATTCAAAGTCGAATAAGACCGAGAAACCATGGACCTCTCCATCGCCAGCATTTTGATTCTCGACGGCACCACCAATGGTGCCATCTATGGCTTGCTGGGCCTGGTCATTGTGTTGGTGTTCACGGTCACCCGCATCATCTTCATCCCCGAAGGGGAGTTCGTCGCCTATGGCGCACTCTCCTTGTCGATGATGCAATTGGGCAAAGTGCCAGGCACGATCTGGTTGCTGCTGATCTTGGCAGCATTGGCCGCACTCATGAATGCGATCGAGTCTTATCAACTGAGCAAAAGCACGCAATCGGGCGCCCTCGCCTTTGTCAAAACGATGTGGCCGTCTGTGCTCGTGTCGGCGCTCACTTGCCTCATCATCCCCCAGCACCCACCACTTTGGCTGCAAGCCTTGCTGTGTGTGTGCATTGTCACGTGTTTTGGCCCCTTGGTTTACCGCGTGGCCTTTCAGTCGCTGGAGGATGCGCACTCCTTGGTCTTGTTGATCGTGGCGGTTGCGGTGCATTTTGCGATGACGGGTCTGGGCCTGCTTTTTTTTGGCGCCGAGGGCTATCACAATCCGCCCTTTTGGGCCGAGACTTTTGAGTGGCAATCGCTGAGGTTCAGCGGTCAGACCTTGTTGATTTTTGCGCTTTCATTGGTCCTCATTGTGGCCTTGTGGCTTTTCTTTGAAAAAACACTGCGCGGCAAAGCCCTGCGCGCCACCGCGGTCAACCGCACCGGCGTGCGCTTGGTGGGCATTTCTAGCCGCCAAAGTGGCAACCTGTGCTTCACGCTCGCGGCCATGATCTGCGCGATCTCGGGACTTTTGATTGGTCCGACCACCACGATTTTTTACGATTCCGGATTTTTAATTGGACTCAAAGGCTTTGTGGCGGCCATCATTGCGGGCCTTTACAGCTACCCGGGCGCCATGCTGAGCGCCATCATGGTCGGCATCATTGAATCGTTTGGCTCCTTTTGGGCCAGCAGTTTCAAAGAGGTCATCGTCTTTACCCTGATCTTGCCCGTTTTGCTCTGGCGATCCATCCAAGGGGGCTCGCATGAAGAGTCTTGAGATGAAGAGTATCAAAAAACACCTTGGCATTTGGCTCGTCGTGGCTGTCGCCGCAGTGGCACTGCTGCCGCTGCCAGACTTTTGGATTTACCAAGCCAACTACATTGGGGTCTACGCCATCACGTGCTTGGGCTTGGTCTTGCTCACGGGCGTGTTGGGACTCACCTCCTTTGGACAAGCTGCCTTTGTCGGCATTGGTGCCTACAGCAGCGCCTACCTGACCCTCAATGTGGATCTCTCGCCTTGGGTGTCGCTGGTGCTGGGGCTCTCGCTCACCGCCTTCAGCGCCTTGGTCATTGGTCTCATCACCCTCAGAATGTCGGGCCACTATTTACCCTTGGCCACGATTGCCTGGGGTCTGTCGCTTTACTATTTGATGGGCAATATTGCGGCCTTGGGCAAATACGATGGACTGCACAACATCCAAAGCTTGTCCATCGCGGGCTTGGACCTGGGGCAAGGTCGATTGTTCTTTGTGTTTTTGTGGTGCTGTTTGATCTTGCTCATCAAGGCTTGCACGAATTTTCTCAACTCGCGGCTCGGGCGTGCAGTGCGCTCGATCAAAAGTGGTACCCAGATGCCCGAAGCGATGGGGATCGATACCTTTTATTGCAAAGTGTTGATTTTTTGCTTTGCCGCACTCCTGGCGTCTTTCGCGGGGTGGCTCTTGGCTCATTTTCAGCACGCGGTGGCCCCTTCAGATTTTGGTTTAAAAATGGGCATTCAATACCTCTTCATGTCGGTGCTCGGCGGGGTGGGCTATTTGTGGGGTGCCGTGATTGGGGCGGGCATCTACAAGCTGCTGGACGACCAACTCCAAGTGCTGCTGCCCATGCTCATTGGCACGAGCGGCAGCTATGAGGTGATTGTGTTTGGCATTGCCATGGTCTTGATTCTCAAGTACTTGCCCGATGGCATCGCCTCCCTCATGGGCCAAGAGCACACCACGGAGCACGATCCGGCGCAGTGGAAGGAGGCCAAGCCCCTGGCTGAAAACCCTCCAAGCCCATCGGGCGAGGTGGTGCTGAGTGTGGAGAACATCACCAAGACCTTTGGCGGCTTGGTGGCGGTCAATGAGGTGAGCTTTTCCATCAAAGCGGGTGAAATCAAAGGCCTCATTGGTCCCAATGGCGCAGGCAAATCCACCACCTTCAATTTGATCACGGGGCTGCTTCGCATGAGCTCAGGCTCAGTGAGCTTTCGCGGCCAGCGCATTGAGCATTTGTCGCTGCGTGAAATCGCCCACCTCGGCATGTCCAGAACCTTTCAGCACGTGAAAATGATCCCACAAATGAGCGTCTTGGAAAACATTGCCATTGGTGCACATCGGCGCGCCAGCGCTGGGGTCTTGGCCGCGGTCCTGGGTCGAGACCATGACGAAGAAATGAGCATTTATCGCATGGCCCACGAACAACTGCTGCGTGTGGGTCTGGGCGAGTACATGAACGAGCCCGCGGGCAATCTGCCCATGGGGCCTCAACGCCTGATGGAAATTGTCCGGGCTTTGTGCTCGAATCCGTCCTTGCTGCTGCTCGATGAGCCAGCAGCGGGTTTGCGCTTTCAAGAAAAGAATGAGCTCGCGCGCGTCATCCTCAGTCTCAAACAACAAGGCCTGAGCGTCCTCTTGGTCGAGCACGACATGGATTTGGTCATGAAAATTTGTGACTCCTTGGTCGTTATGGAGTTTGGCAACGTTTTGGTCGAGGGCACCCCGCAGGAGATTCAAAACAATGCGCAAGTGCGTGCCGCTTATTTGGGTGAGGAGCATTGACCATGAAGACACCCCAGTTGCTCCAAGTCAAGAAGCTGAGCACCCGCTATGGCAAAGCACTCATTTTGGAGGATTTGAGTTTTGAGCTGTTTGAGCGACAAGTCGTGACGATCGTGGGCCCCAATGGGGGCGGCAAATCGACACTGCTCAACTCCCTGATGGGGCTCATCCCCTGTCAAGCACAATTGCTCTTTCAGGGCGAGGACATCAGCGCGCTACCGCTTGAAGAGCGGGTTTTACTCGGCCTGTCTCTCGTGCCTGAAAAACGCGAACTCTTTAACACCATGAGTGTTGAAGACAACATTGAGCTGGGCAGTTACCGTCAGGTGCTCTTGAGCCCCAAGGCGGTGAAATCGAGCTTTGAAAAAGTCTACGAACTGTTTCCCAAACTCAAGGAGCGCAGGCACCAAATCACCGGCACCTTGTCGGGTGGTGAGCGCCAGATGCTGGCGATTGCCAGAGCCCTCATGTCAGCGCCCAAGCTGCTCATGCTCGATGAGCCAAGCTTGGGCCTGGCGCCATTGATCGTGAAAGAGATTTTTGAAACCATTGTGCTGCTGCAGCAAAGCGGCGTGAGCATCTTGTTGGTGGAGCAAAACGCAAGGGCTGCCTTGTCAGTGGCAGACCAGGGCCATGTGCTGGAGATGGGACACTTCAGTCTCTCGGGTCCAGCCAGTGAGCTCGCCAACGATCAACGCGTCATCGAAACCTATCTGGGCTTTGGCAAAGCCCCCGTCTCCCCATGATTGACTACACACCCAAAGCAATTGATGCCATCTCAACCCTGGAGGGTGTTTTGAGGGCCAGTGATGCGATCAAAACGATGCCCTACTTTGAAGCGGTCGACGCTGACTTGATGGCGCAGATTTTGAACGAAGCGGCAAAATTTGTGGCCTCCCACATCTCGGGCTTGAATCGATCGGGCGATGAAGAGGGTTGCGCGTTTGTGGACGGCCAGGTCACGACACCCCACGGCTTTCGAGACGCTTACCAAGCTTTTTACCGTGCGGGGTGGGCCGCTTTGAGTGCCGCGCCAGAGGATGGGGGGCAAGGATTGCCATTGGTCTTGGAGTTCATGCTCTATGAGTGGCTCTCGGGCGCCAATCACGCATGGACCATGGCACCGGGCCTGCTGCACGGCGCCTATGAAACCATCAAACACCACGCCAGTGCTGAACTTCAAGCCCAGTACTTGCCCAAAATCGCCAGTGGCGAGTGGCTCGCCACCATGTGCATCACCGAAGCACACGCTGGCAGTGACCTCGGACTGCTACAAACCAAAGCGTTGAAGGCCCAAGACGATGCGTCGTACCGCATCAGCGGCACCAAAATTTTCATCTCCGGTGGTGAACACGACTTGAGTGACAACATCGTGCACTTGGTGTTGGCCAGACTGCCCCAGGCCCCAGCGGGCACAAAGGGATTGAGCCTCTTTTTGGTGCCCAAGTTCAACCCCGATGGTCAAAGGAGTCGCGTGCACTGCGAGCGCATCGAAGACAAAATGGGCATTCACGCGAGCTCCACCTGTGTGATGCGCTTTGATGAAGCACAAGGTTGGTTGATTGGCGAGGAGAACAAAGGGCTCAATGCCATGTTCTTGATGATGAATGCCGCACGTCTTCATGTGGCTTTGCAGGGCATTGGCCTGCTTGATGCTGCACTTCAAAAAAGCCAAGCTTATGCAAGCGAGCGCAAACAATTCAAAGCCGTTCAGCCCGCCCAAGCGGGCCTGCCTGGCGCATCCAATGGCCCCTCTCTCATCATGGAGCACCCAGCCATTCAAAAGATTTTGAATAAAAATCAGGCTCTGATCCAATGCTTTCGCGTCTTGGCCTATAAAACGGCGCTGGAACTTGACGTGGCCAAACACCACCCTGAACCAGCGCGTCGACAGCGCGCGCTGGAGTGGGCGAATCTGGTCACCCCCATCCTCAAAGCGAGTTGCACCCAATACGCCTTTGATGGCATCAGTGAGTGCTTGCAAGTCTTTGGAGGCCATGGCTATGTTCGCGAATGGGGTATTGAGCAGCATTTGCGCGACTGCAGAATTGCGATGATTTATGAAGGCACCAATGAAATTCAAGCCATCGACTTGATGATGCGAAAGGTCTTGCCCGACCAAGGCCAAGCGCTCCACAACCTGCTCGGCGTCTTGCTCGAGGAGCTCGATGGCCACGAGCTCACGCCCCAGATCAAGACCGTGTTTGACAAGATCACGGCCATCACCCAGACCTGCGTGAGAGTCAGTCTGGACGCAGGCGGCCACTACCAGCTCAATTGGATCATGTCCGAGTATTTGAAACTCTTGACGGTGGGCTTGCTCGCTTGGAGCGCGGCCGCTCAAGTCAAGGCTTGCCAGTCACAAAGTCAAGCCCAATGGTTGACCTTTGTGCACTGGTGCTTGCCAGAGTTTGACAAAAACCTCGCCACCATCACCGACTACTTGAAAGTCCCGGTTTGACCATGCCGACAGCCGCCACTTCTCGTAAAAAGTCACCCCCCAGAAGTCTTGACCCCCGCCTAGACATGAGTCAGTTGGAGTCACTGATCGGCTACAACGCCAGGCGAGCTGCCCTGCACATCATTGATGACTTCAATGCCCATCTGCGCGAGACTGCACTCAAACCAGTGGACTTTTCGGTGCTCTCAGTCATCGCACACAATGCCAACATTTCGGCCCATGTGATTTGCAAAGGGCTCGATCTCTTGCCGCCCAATATTGTGGGCATTTTAAAATCTCTGGAAGAGAGAAAACTCATCACCCGGGTGGTGAGCGCCACAGACAATCGACAAATTTCTCTGACAGCAACGCGTTCGGGCAAGGCCTT
>CAISQQ010000299.1 GCA_903887655.1 uncultured Burkholderiales bacterium | reverse complement strand
GGAGCTGATGAAGCTGCAACTGGGCTTGGAGATGCTTCACGTGCCTTATAAGGGGATCAGTGGAGCCACCACCGATTTGCTGGGTGGGCAAGTACAGTTGATGTTTGCCAGTGTGCACTCGATGTTGCCCCACGTCAAAGCCGGCAAACTCAAAATGATTGCAGTGACTGGCGCCACCCGCAGCCCCCTGTTGCCCAATGTGGGGACCTTCAAAGAGCAAGGAGTGGATTTTATGGACGCAGTTGATGCTTGGTACGCAATGTTTGCGCCTCCGAAAACGCCACCCGAAATCATCAATAAATTGATCAAAGATGTCACCACCGTGCTCAACATTCCCGAGGTCAAAGAGCAATTGAGCGCACAGGGGCTCACCATTCAGATGAGCACGCCCGAGCAACTCGGCCTTTTGGTGGCCAACGACACCGCACGTTGGAAAAAAACCATTGCTGACGCACACATCACCGCCGATTGAATGGGCGTGAATGAGACTGGGATGGGCGCCTGCAGCAAGGCTTGTTGATGGGCTCTTTTTTCTGTTGATGTCGGGGTTAACCCTGAATCCAAAGCTCGATTTTTATCGGGAATGGAAACTATCATTGCCTAAGCATAGGGGCTTTGACAAAAAACAAACTTTGAGTGCAAAACAACAGCACTGAAGGGAGTTTCTTATTAAGATGTTGAAACGATGGATTGACGCCCCCTGCTTGAAACCGACGACACCGCCTTGATTGGTTGCTGGCGACGGATCTCAATAGAGCCAGGTCAATTCACAAAAAAAATGCAAGTTGTAAAAAAAAGGAAGACAAGACATGAAACCCATTTTCAAACTAACCGTTCTCGCCGCCCTCATGGCAACTGCAGGCCTGGCCTGGTCTGAAGACACCATCAAAATTGGGGTGAGTGGCCCATTCACTGGCGGCTCGTCCTCCATGGGTGTGAGCATGCGAGATGGTGTGCGATTGGCCACCAAAGAGATCAACAAAGCGGGCGGGGTGTTGGGTAAAAAAATTGAACTCATCGAGCGCGATGATGAGGCCAAGAATGAGCGTGGCGTTCAAATTGCACAAGAGCTGATCAACAAAGAGCACGTGGTGGCCGACTTAGGCTTTATCAATACGGGTGTCGCCCAAGCAGCACAGCGTTTTTATCAAGAAGCAAAGATTCCTGTTTTCAACAACGTCGCGACTGGCTCGATCCTGACCAAACAATTTTTGGCACCCGAGTTCACCGAGAACTATATTTTTAGAAATGCGGCCAACGACAGCATCCAAGCCCCCATGATTGTGGAAGAAGCAGTGGTTCGTCGTGGCTTTAAGAAAGTCGCCATATTGGCCGACTCCACCAACTACGGCCAACTCGGTCTGGCAGATTTGGAAAAAGCGCTGGCCACTAAAAACATCAAGGCTGTGGCCACTGAGAAATTCAATATCAAAGACATCGATATGACAGCGCAATTGCTCAAAGCCAAAGAAGCCGGTGCTGAAGTGATTTTGACCTACGGTATTGGCCCAGAGCTGGCACAAATTGCCAATGGCATGACCAAATTGGGCTGGAAAGTCCCCATGATTGGCAGCTGGACTCTGTCCATGGCCAACTTCATTGACAATGCGGGTCAAGGCGGTCAAGGCGCGCGCATGCCACAAACCTTTATCCAAGAGCCCAACACTGTCAAGCGAAAAGCATTCATTGATGCTTACCTCAAAGAGTTCAAGCCCAAAAACACTCGCATTGATTCCCCAGTATCTGCTGCCCAGGCCTATGACTCCGTTTATCTCTTGGCTGCGGCCATCAAGCAAGCGGGATCGACCGATGGCGTGAAGATCCGCGAAGCTCTTGAAAACCTTCAAACCAAGGTTGAAGGCGTCGTGATGGTTTATGACCACCCCTTCACCAAAG